>NZ_JBHUSF010000291.1:0-11930 GCF_042673295.1 Rhodococcus sp. NPDC057014 | reverse complement strand
GGAAACACGATCCGCCACGAGCCGCCGACGGGAGACAGCGCGCTCGCGGAGAAATCGGCCCACTCCCGAGGCGACAACGTCACCGCGTCCTCGGTCAGCCACTGCGGAGTCGGGACCCGCCGATTCTGCTCCTCGGCGGGATCGACGACGAACCGCACGTTGGTGGCGATTCCCGTTCCGACGTTGCGGAGCCGGAATCGGTCGACGGGACCACGGATGCGCTGGACGTCGAACTCGACTTCCAGCGGTCGTGGGAGCGCTTGCTGCGCGGCTTCGGCGATCCGGGTCATCGCTTCGAGTTGCTCGAGCGCCGCATCCAGTGCGGCCTCCGCTTCGTGCCTGGCCTGATCGGCAAGACTCGCTTTCCTCCACGCTGCGGCAGCGGTGGCGCCGAGCAACACCGCAGTCGCCGCGCCGACCCACGATGCGGTTCTCATGCGCGGAAACTTACCCGAACGCGAATCCGGCGGGCGCGCTGGTGACGTCTCCACGGCCGGCGAGGCGGCGGACCGTGCTCACGGGTTGACGGAGAGAAACACGTACGCGGCCAACAGCACCAGGTGGACGCCGCCCTGGAGTCGGGTGGCGCGGCCGGGTACCACCGTCAGCATGCCGACCACCACGGTGATCGCGAGCAGCACGACCTGGGTCGGACCGAGGCCGAGCAGAAGCGGCCCGTCCAGCCAGATGGAGGCGACGGCGATGGCGGGGATGGTCAAGCCGATGCTGGCCATCGCCGATCCGAAGGCCAGGTTCAAGCTGATCTGGATCCGGTTTCGCTGCGCTGCCCGCACCGCGGCGAGGGTTTCCGGCAGAAGCACGAGCAAGGCGATGACCACACCGACGATGGATTGTGGCAACCCGGCGTCCTCGACCGCGTCCTCGATCGCGGGTGATTCCACCTTGGCCAACCCCACGACTGCGCACAGCGCCACCACCAGCAGGGCGAGGCTCATCCCGGCCATCCTGCCCGTCGGCGGTGCGGAGTTCCGGTCGCCGGTTTCCGGTTCATCGGCGATGACCGGCAGGAAGAAGTGCCGGTGCGGCCCGGTCTGGGTGAGGACGAACATCCCGTACAGCACCAGCGAGGCCACAGCCGCGAATACCAATTGGGCCGAGGAGAATTCGGGGCCAGGCCGGCTCGTCGTGAAGGTCGGGAGCACCAGACTCAACGTCGCGAGTGACGCCACCGTCGCCAGCGCTGCGCCGGTACCCTCCGCATTGAACAGCGCGACCCCGTACCGTCGTGAGCCGACGAACAGCGACAACCCGGCGATGCCGTTGACGGTGATCATCACCGCCGCGAACACCGTGTCGCGGGCCAGCGACGCCGTCGCCGGGCCGCCCGAGATCATCAATGTCACGATGAGTCCGACCTCGATGACGGTGACCGCGACCGCGAGGATCAGCGATCCGAACGGCTCACCGACCTTGTGCGCAACCACCTCGGCGTGATGAACGGCGGCGAGTACCGCACCGACCAGCACCACGGCGACGGCGAGCACCAGGACCGTGCCGATGTGGCGGCCCCAGGTCAGGCCCAGTACCGCAACCGCGACGGGGGGTATCACCAGCGGCCACTCCGCAGCGACCGACCGCCACCCGAATGCCATGACTAGACCTTGCCAGCTCGATCCGCTCCGATGCACCGCAATGGGTCAGGTCCGATCGGTCCGGGCGATCGCCGCGCGGGTGGCGGCTTCGACGGTCATCACGATGAATTCGCGTCTTCGTGAATCCCGGTCGTCAGGGCGAGAAGGTGGCGAGAACAGCCGGTCCGCGGTCTGGAGGGTGACCCAGCCGTCGACCAGGGTGATCACCGTGATGAGAAGTTCCTGGGCGTCGGCCTCGGACAGGCCGGTGGCGTCCCGCGCCCCCGCGACCAACGCCTGGGCGTGCTTCCGGCGGGTTTCCTCGGCTACCGGTGTCTTCAGTTCGAGGCCTTCCCAGAACAGCAGGCGAGTGAAGGCCGGGTGCGTGCGCTGGTAGTCGAATCGACGGCCGGCGTAGTCGGCGACGGCGGACACTCCGTCTCCGGACAGTTCGACGGCGGCGAGTGACGCCGTCAGTTCACTCTCGACGACGGCGCTGAAGAACGCCTCCTTCTTGCCGAAGTACTGGTAGATGCGCTCTTTGTTCACGCCTGCCTTCGCGGCGATCCGGTCGACTCGGCCGCCGGCCAGTCCGAACGCACTGAACTCCTCGGCGCCGGCCTCGAGCAGGAGTCTCTTGGTTCGTTCGGTATCCCACGCCACCGGTGCATCCTACGACAAACTCCAACTGTTTGGTTGCAAGTTGCGTCGCCACGCTTTACGCTTCAAGTGCAACTGAATAGTTGGAGTTTCGGAAGGGTTGTCTCAGGATGGAATCTCTCGCTCTCGCATCCGCAGTGGTCGAGCAACTCGCCCCGGCGGCGACGAAGCCGCGGCGCAAGCGTGCGGGCCGGCCTGTCCGGGACGTCGTGCCGGTGCCGTCCATCCACCTGCGGGTCGCCGTCACCTGGGTCTCGATCTTCCCGCTCGTCACGCTGGGCATGACCGTCATGACGCTGTCGGGCGCGATCACTGCCGCCTGGCCGACCTGGCTTCGAGCCTTGTCGCTGACCGGTGTCGTCGTTCCCACCGCGGTCTATTTCGTCGTGCCGCGAGTGCTCGATGTGTCCCTCCGGTGGTTCAGCCGCCGGCGTCGGCGGTCCGCCGCTGCAGAGTCCGGACCGGAGATTCGTGTCGGAGTGGCGAGGTAGGTTCCGGATTGCGACGAAACAGGTCGCCACTCACACCCACGAATCCGAGGCAGTCCGGCTCGGGCGGATACGAGGCGCAATCGCGCGTCGTATCTGTGGGGAGTGGCGGCCTGTCTCGGCCCACCACGATCCCGTCGGTCGTGCCGATTCAGCCCGGTTCGGCGGCGATCCGCCCCGACTTCACCGCGTCGACCAGTTCGGCGTGGTCGGCTTCGGTCTGATCGGCGTAGCGGGCGGCGTACCGCCCGATCGCCTCGTCCAGTTCCGTATCGCCGGCGAAGTACCCGGCGAGCGCCCGCGGATCGAGGGAGCGGGTGTGTGCACGCGCGAGCGGGGCGCCGGCGAGGCGGCCGTAGTCGTCGAGATGATCCTGCTCCAGGCCGGTCGGATCGATGTCGCCTTTGAGGTTGCGGAACTGCCGCACGATGTAGGGGAGGCCGTCGATGGTCGTCCAGCCCAGGAGAATGTCCGACTCCGCTTGCACCAGCCGGGCGCCGTGCACGATCCGCTTGCCCTCGTGCTTCGGTTCGTCGACCGGCAGGTACGCCGCCAGTGCGGACGGCCGGGCCTGTTTGAGCTGAAGTACGAGCACCTCGTCCCGATTGCCGTGCAGCAGGGCGATATAGCTGCGCAGACCGACACTGCCGGTTCCGACGATCCGGAAGGCGACGTCGGACACGGAGAATCGGGTGATCCGTGAGTCTTTCGGCGCAAACCCGGTCCTTCAGGGCAGGGTGAGCCGATCTGGTTTTGTCGGACCGTGGGGTTAGTGTCTGGGTCATGGCGGGGAGGGTGGTGAAGCGGGCGTTCAAGTTTCGTTTCTATCCGACTGCGGTGCAGGCGGAACAGCTTGCTCGGACGTTCGGGTGCATCCGGTATGTCTACAACCGGGCGTTGGCCGAGCGGTCCCGGGCGTGGTCGCAGGAGCAGCGGCGGGTGACCTACGCGGACACCTCGACGATGCTCACCAGGTGGAAACGGGAGGCGGAGACGGAGTGGTTGGCGGAGCCGTCGAAGGGACCGTTGCAGGAGTCGCTGCGGCAATTGCAGGGCGCGTTCGAGAGGTTCTGGCGCAAGCAGACCCGCTACCCGCAATTCAAGAGGAAGGGGCGGTCGAAGGATTCGGCGACCTACTTCTCGAACTGCTTCACCTACCGGGGCGGGCAGCTCCGGTTGGCCAAGCAGTCCGAACCCCTGGACATTCGGTGGTCGAGGCCGCTGCCGGAGGGGGGCCGTGCCGTCGCAGGTGACGGTGTCGCGTAACGCTCGCGGTCAGTACCACATCTCGATCCTCGTCGAAGACGTGATTCCCGAGCTCGCGTCGACTGATCGGGTGGTCGGGCTCGACGCCGGGATCACGAGCCTGTACACGCTTTCGACGGGGGAGAAGATCACCAACCCGCGTTATGAGCGCGCGGATCGTGCGCGGTTGGCGAAGGCGCAGCGGATGCTGGCCAAGAAGCAGAAGGGATCGCGTAACCGGGCCAAGGCCCGACTGAAGGTCGCGAAGATTCATGGCCGGATCGCCGATCGGCGCCGCGATTATCTGCACACACTCTCCACTCGGCTGGTGCGCGAAAATCAAGTGATCGCCATCGAGGATCTGAGTGTGCGGAATATGGTGAAGAATCGGTCGTTGTCTCGGGCGATCTCGGATGCGGGGTGGTCCGAGTTCCGGTCGATGCTCGAGTACAAGGCCGACTGGTACGGGCGGCGGGTGGTGGTGGTCGATCGGTTTTATCCGTCGTCGAAGACCTGCTCGGTCTGCGGGGAGATCGCCGGGGCGATGCCGCTGAACGTCCGGAAGTGGACGTGCCGATGCGGCGTCGTCCACGATCGGGATGTAAATGCGGCGAGGAACATTTTGGCCGTCGGACTGGCGGTGGCAGCCTGCGGAGATGGTGTCAGACCACCCCGCACATAACGTGTGGGGCGGCGACTGTCGGTGAAACAGGAACCTCGGGACGTGAGTTTCGAGGGGAATCTCGGTCGTTCACGGCCGAGAGGACGTCAAGTCCATGACGATGTGGCCGTCCGGTGTCCCGTACAGGCCGAAGTTCGCGGCATGCGCGTCACCGCACAGTTGCGCTGTCAATCCGGTCACCGGGGAGGCGGCGAGGTCGGCAGCCATCAGACCGGCGGCGCCGCGGAAGAAGGCGAACGGCGAGGCGATCATCCGACCGATCCGCAGGGGGACGAGATGCGCCAACCTGCCCGCGTTGTCGGCCTCGACGAAGTGGAGCACATCCGGCCGGCCGGCGCCGGTCGCCTCGTGATCGTGTACACGCGACGGCACGGTTGCCTGCAACGCATCGCCACGCGCGAACACGTCGTCCGCGTCGTCCTGGGTTCGCAGGTCCACGGCGCGCGCTCGATTCTTCGTCACCACGGCGACACTATCGGAGGCGTTCGCGCGGGTTGAACGATCGGTGTCTTCGCCGCACGACATTGTCGCTGAAGAGTGGTTATGCTTCGGTTTCCGGTGGCAGGCAGCATCCGGCACCGGAGACACGTTCCGGAGGCATGCCGTGCCGCCGGGCCTTCCTTGACGGAGGAATGTCATGTCCGCTGAACCCGTTGCCGCGACACCCGAGAACCCCGCAGGCCACATCCGATTGACCTCCCACAGCGGCGGGGTCGGGGCAATTCCGGTCCACTGGGGCGCACCCACGGCGTCCGAGCGCGGTCCGGTGGTCGGTACCACCACCAATCGCGCCCACCGCAACGTGATCGGGACGCACAGCGGTTCGTACAGCATCTACCGGGCTCTGGCGGTCGCGTCGGGTGCACTGTCGCGCCACCACAAGGCCGACCTCACCAACACCGCGCCCACCAACGCCATCGGCCCGTATCCGCAGTGGAGCGAGCCCGGCAAGATCGTGAGCCTGGATCCGTGGGGCGCCACGGTCGCCGAGGTCTTCGCGGCCGAGTTGGCGGCGGGGCACGACATCCGGCCCAGCATCGCCGTGACCAAGGCACACGTGATCCTGCCGGAGATCACGGAGGCCATCCAGAAAGGTCGCCTGCATCCGGACGGCCGTTTCCTGCTGCCCAGCGGTGCTGCGCTGGTCACCAAGGCGGCGATCGAGCCCGTCTGGCATCTGCCGGGTGTGGCGGAGCGCTTCCACTGCAGCGAGACGGATCTGCGCCGCGTGCTGTTCGAGGAGACCGGCGGCATGTACCCGGAGCTCGTGACGCGTTCGGACCTCGAGGTGTTCCTACCCCCGATCGGCGGGCAGACCGTGTACATCTTCGGTGACGCGCGAGACCTGGCCGATCCCGCGGTGGAACTGACCGCGCGGGTGCACGACGAGTGCAACGGCTCGGACGTGTTCGGCTCCGACATCTGTACGTGCCGTCCGTACCTGACACATGCGATCGAGGAATGTATCCAGGGTGCGCAGCGTGGCGGTGTCGGCCTGGTGGCCTACTCCCGCAAGGAAGGCCGTGCTCTGGGCGAGGTGACCAAGTTCCTGGTCTACAACGCCCGCAAGCGCCAGGTGGGCGGGGACACGGCCGATCAGTACTTCGCCCGCACCGAATGCGTGGCCGGCGTGCAGGACATGCGGTTCCAGGAAATGATGCCGGACGTACTGCACTGGCTGGGCGTCAGGAAGATCCACCGCCTGGTCTCGATGAGCAACATGAAGTACGACGCCATCACCGGGTCGGGCATCGAGGTCGGGGAGCGGGTGGACCTCCCCGCCGATCTGATTCCGGCCGACGCGCGCGTGGAGATCGACGCGAAGATGGCGGCCGGCTACTTCACCCCGGGCGTGGTGCCGGACGCCGAAGAATTGGCGAAGGTCAAGGGCCGGGAGTTGGACGAATGAGCGTGACTGGCGTCGGTCCCGTCCTGGACGTCGGGCGGGCCGAGGGTGCGGCCGCGGCTCTGCGCACCACGTCCGTCGTGCGGGAGCGGGCGCAACTGCTGCTGGGTCGCGCGCGCGACGGCGGTTCACGCTGGTTCGGCGTGGACGACGACGCGCTGCAGGCGGCCGCGGGCGAGGTCGTGGACGTCACTCGTGCCCGCTATCCGGACCTGAAGATTCCGTACCACAGCCGGTGGCGCCATTTCGAGGCCGGCGGAGTGGATCGAAAGGCCGGGCTGGATGCGCGCCTGGCCGCGCTGGACACGCCGGGCCGCGCCCGCGCCATGATCGACCTCGCCGTCGTCAGCGTGCTGCTCGATGCCGGCGC
Source organism: Rhodococcus sp. NPDC057014 (assembly GCF_042673295.1). Lineage (NCBI taxonomy): Bacteria > Bacillati > Actinomycetota > Actinomycetes > Mycobacteriales > Nocardiaceae > Rhodococcus > Rhodococcus sp. NPDC057014. The sequence goes on along the minus strand of NZ_JBHUSF010000291.1, from coordinate 4,987 downwards.
CGGTCCCGACTGGCGATACCGCGAGAATGCGAGCGGGCAGCATTTCGCCCGTTCCGAGGGTCTGGGCATCGCGAGTTGGCACGCGTTCCTGGGCGGACTGTTCTCGAGCGACGGGACGCAGCCGCTGCAGGTCGACGCGGCCGGACTGCGTGACCTGGACGCGGACCGGCTGGCCGAGGCGTTTCAGGTGGGCCCGTCGAATCCGTTGGTGGGGCTCGACGGACGCGTGCGGCTACTGCGCCGGCTCGGCGAGGCGCTCGCCGCGCAACCCGACGTGTTCGGTCCGCATGGCCGGCCGGGTGGCCTGTTCGACGTGCTGGTCGCTCCGCAGGGTCCGGCCGCGGCGACGGTCGCGGCCCACGACATCCTGTCGCAGCTGCTGACCTCACTGTCGGGCATCTGGCCGGCGGGCAACGCCATCGGCACCGAGCCGCTGGGCGACTGCTGGCCGCACGAGGCAGTGGACGGTCCGGGCCTGACCCGGGGCTGGGTGCCGTTCCACAAACTGTCGCAGTGGCTGACCTATTCGTTGCTCGAGCCCTTCCGGTGGGCCGGTGTGCAGGTGGTGGGGCTGGACGCGCTGACGGGCCTGCCCGAATACCGCAACGGCGGCCTGCTGCTGGACACCGGCGTGCTGCGCCTGCGCGACCCCGACTGGGCTGCGCGCAGCTGGGCGGCGGGCGACGAACTGGTCGTCGAGTGGCGCGCATTGACGGTCGCGCTGCTGGACGAACTGGCCCCGCTGGTGCGCGCACGCCTGGGCGTGGATGCCGAGGAGATGCCGCTGGCCTGCGTCCTCGAGGGCGGCACCTGGGCGGCGGGCCGTGCGCTGGCACAGCGCACGCGCGGCGGGCTGCCTCCGCTCACCGTCGTCAGCGACGGCACGGTCTTCTAGAACGAAACGAGGACGAACACATGGGGACAGTACACCTTATCGACCACCCTCTGGTGCAGCACAAGCTCACGATGATGCGCCGTAAGGATGCCTCCACCAACAGTTTTCGCCGACTGGCGAACGAGATCTCCGCACTGATGACGTATGAGGTGCTACGCGACATCCCGATGCAGGAGGTCGAGATCGAGACGCCGCTCGAGGTCACGACCGGCAGAGTCATCGACGGGAAGAAGCTGGTCTTCGTCTCCATCCTGCGCGCGGGTACCGGCATCCTGGACGGCATGCTGACCATCGTGCCGGGCGCGCGCGTGGGGCATATCGGTCTGTACCGCGATCCCAAGACCCTCGTGGCGGTCGAGTACTACTTCAAGATGCCCGGCGACCTGCACGAGCGCGACGTGGTCGTGGTCGATCCGCTGCTGGCCACCGGCAACTCCGCGGTGGCGGCGGTGGAGCGGCTGAAGGAGTGCGGTCCCAAGTCCATCAAGTTCGTCTGCCTGCTGACCTGTCCGGAAGGCGTTGCCGCGCTGGACAAGGCGCATCCCGATGTGCCGATCTACACCGCGGCCGTGGACCGCCAACTCGACGAGCACGGCTACATCCTGCCCGGTATCGGCGACGCAGGCGACCGCATCTTCGGTACCAAATAGCTGCGGCCGTTTCCGATGGTTACGCGGGGAACCGCAACGCGAGTGCTGTTCTGATCTCGATGTGGCGCAGCAGGAAGGCGCGCTCGTCGAGCCGCTTGCGCCGCAGCCAGCCGGTGACCTCGTCGTTGCATTTGCTGGCGTTGCAGGAGCCGCAGGCCGGGGCGACGTTCTCGAGGGTGTACCGCCCGCCGCGCGACAGTGCCTGTACGCAGTCGCGTTGCAATGGCTTGTCGGTCGCACCGCAATACGCGCAGCCGCCCCACGCCTCGGTGAGCGCACTCCACTGCTCGTCGGTGAGGTCGTGCTCGATACTGTCCATCCGGAGTTTGCGTTTACGGGCTGCCCTGGCCTGACGACTTCGGTTGACCGCCATCGCCCCAGCGTAGGGCCCGCGACGGGTCGGCAGGCGACGGGGGCACGCTCTGCTCGAAGGTGAACACGTTCTCCGGGTCGTAGGTCGCCTTGACCTCGCGCAACCGCTCGCGGTGGGAGCCGTAGTACTCGCGTTCCCAGTCCGACGCGGACGCGTTCGGCACGTTGACATACGCGCCGTCGCCGAAGGGGCGCAGCGCGCGCCAGAAGTCGGCGGCCCAGCCGAGCGCCACCGAGTTCAGGGCGGGGTCGTTCCACGCCGCGCCGGGCTCGCAATAGAACAGTGCGTCGCGGTGCGGGAACGCGGACCCTCCTGGCGGCGCGTGCCGCACGGCCCCGCCGAAACTCGAGCAGAAGAAGTTGCTCGGCGGGCTGGGGGTGTTGTCCATGAAGCGGACGATCAGATCGATCGCCTCGTCGGGGAACGGACGGGTGACGAACTGGGAGTAGAACTTCCAGAGGGCGACGTCGTTCGGCCCCCTGTCGACCTCGCGGTACACGGTCGGCCAGGCGCCTTCCGTCACCGTCACCTCGGGACTGCCGATCGTCAACAGCGTACGCAGGTGGTCCTCGAGTTCTCGCCGCGAACCACCGTGCAGCAGCGCCGACAGCTCGACCGCGGTGGAATCCGCCTCGAGAGCGCTCGTCAGCCGCTGGTCGGCGACCGGCGCCTCGTGCTGCCATACTCGAAGCACGTCACCCAGGTGGCCGTGACCGGTCCACCTCGCGACCAGGAAGGTGACGTTCGAGAGTTCGTGCAGCCGCAAGGTGTACGACGTCGCGATCCCGAAGTTGCCGCCGCCTCCACCGCGGCACGCCCACAGCAGGTCGGAGTTGCTGTGCTCGGTGGCCTCCACGACCTTCGCCGAGCGCGCGCCGTCGGCCACCACGACCTCCGCGGCGAGCAGGTTGTCGCAGGCCATGCCCATGCTGCGGGTCAGTAGTCCGAAGCCACCCCCGAGAATCACGCCGCCGAGTCCGACACCGCCCTCCGAGCCTGTCGGAACGGCGAAGCCGTGTTGTCCGAGCGCTGCGACCGTCTCCGTTTGCGTCAGGCCCGTCCCCACCGTCGCCGTACCGGTCGATTCGTCGATCTCGATGTTCTTCATCCGGCTGACGTCGATCACGAGGCCGCCGTCGAGTGACGACCACCCCTCGAGGCTGTGGCGCCCGCTGCGGGCACGGAGGGCGATGCCTTCTTCTCGGGCCCAGCAGACCGCGTTGACCACATCCCGCGTGTCGCAGCAGAACACGATGGCCTCGGGGTAGCGGGAGTACAGGCGGTTCCAGCCGACCCGCGCCTCCTCGTACCCGGAATCGCCCGGACGCACCACGTCGCCGGTGAGCACGGTGGCGGCGGTCAGAGGCGTCCGCTCCCGGTCAGTGCGCGAAGACATCGGCGTCTCCGGGCTCGGTGTCCAGTACCGCGCGTTTGAATATCAACAGATAGGCGAAATACACCCCGCCCGCGAGGAGCAACCCGATCGCAATCAGTATCGAGGTCAACGCGGTCGCGGGCGACACGATCACGAACACCACGAAGGCCGACCACACCAGTGCGCCGATCGCGACCGGCAGTTCGAAGCGCCCGAGATCGAACGCGCCTTCCCTGCGGTCCAATCGTGTGCGGACCGCAAGGTACAGGACGATTATCCCGCCGTAGAGGACCGCCGAGATGACCGTTCCCACCGTGAGCAACTCCAGCAGTGCGCCGCCCGGAAGGGCAGCCATCAGCACGACCCCTACGGCGACGATCAAGATCGTCGCCGGAATGGGCGTCTGCGTGCGCGGATTGACCCGGCGCATCAGCCGGTGCGCGGGGAAACGTGCGTCGCGCGACATCGCGAACACCATCCGCGAGCAGGTCGCCAAGGTCACCATTCCCGCGCCGAAGAAGGCGAACGCGATCGCGACCAGCAGTGTCCGCTCCATCACCGGACCCAGCTGATCGCGCAGGATCGCCGCCACGGGCGTGTCACTGTCACTGATCCTGGGTACATCTTTGATCGCAATCGTGAGCGCGATCAGAAACACCAGTCCCAGCACCGCCGCCGCGACGACCGATCCGACGATCGCGCGCGGGACGCTGCGAAACGGATCCTTGGCCTCCTCCGCCATGTTCGCCGCGGAATCGAAGCCGACGAGGGTGGCGAGCCCCATGATCGTCGCAGCCATCAACCCGCCGCCGACCGCGAAATAGTTGGGGGCTCCCTCGGCGACACCACGGGAGGTGAGGTTGCCGACCGAGCCGTCGCCCGTGATCGCCACGGCGACGAAGAGCCCGATCGCCAGCACCACGACGATCACCAGTTCGAGCCCTACCGCGCCCGACGTGATCAAGCCGACGAGGCGCGTCGAGAACACGACGAGCACCGCTTGGACAAGCACCACGACGAGCGTGATCATGCGCGCCGTGCCCTCGTCGGGCTCCATGCCGAACAGCGGCATGAGGGCGGAGCTTGCCATCGCGTTGTCGACCGTCACCACGCCGAGCGCCAGGTAGCAGAAGGTCAGCCAACCGAACATCCAGCCGACCTTCGGGTTGGCCAGCCGTGACGCCCATTGGTAGGAGGAGCCGCTGAGGGGGATGCGGGACGCGAATTGGGCGATCACCAGCGCCACCAGGGTCTGCCCCAGCGCCACGACGACCCAGAGCCAGATCCCCACCGGCCCGGCGTCGCGAAGCACGTCGTCGTAGGTGCCGAAGATCCCGACCGCCACCGAGATGAACGCGAACGAGACAGCGAACACCTGAAATGAGCCCAGAGTTCGCTTCAGTTCGGGTTCGTAGCCGCAGTCCTGACATTCTTGATCGGCGGTCTGCGAGCCCGTCACGTCTTCTGCCGTCATCTCGGCCGCCTCACGTTCGATCGGGAACTGCGGAGAGGGTGAATCGCTTCGAAAAGACCGCGACAACGCGACTCGTTCCACGACGAGAGCGAGACCGGTCTGTTTCATCGTCCTCCTCGCGGGGACGGATGTCAGTGATGGTTCGTCTTTCTAAATACCCCGACATGCGCGCGGCGCGAGTCACCGCGCACGCCTCGGCCGCCGGGGCCGATGGCTCCGG
>NZ_JBHUSF010000290.1:0-11956 GCF_042673295.1 Rhodococcus sp. NPDC057014 | reverse complement strand
GGGGCTCGGGACTGCGAGAGACGGCGGACCTCCGCGTCCGCTCGTGCCTGTCAGTTCTCTCGACGAACTGCTACCGAGTGCTTCCTCGAGGCGCGGCGTCTACACGCCGGGCATCGGGAACTTCCACACCGCCACCACAACCACGCCCATGATGAGCCCGGCGTACAGAACAGTGCCAACCACACTGACTCGCAATGCATTCAGCAGATTGGTGCCCAGATTCTCGGCGCTCGGTGCCATGACAACTCTTCTCTCACGTGCAGATATTCTCGGTTGCCACGTCGATGACGCGGCATACCAGCTACCTTGGACCGACTTCGACACCTGCACATTGGCCGAAATACCTACACCCATACCCGCATCTGGGCATGGAGGCTGGGGTCTCGGCCAAGAGTTGCAACCGAACACCCTCGAGCGCCAGGCTTCCCCCACAGAATCAGCTGTGTTTTACGTCACACCACTGCGTGCGCACTCGGTCGCCCAAGCATCTCGCGTCACCGTCACAGATCGTGCGGAGGGCGCCGGCTCGAGCATGCATGCCGACATCGGCGCCACCCGGACACGGTATTACCCATCGGCGCAGTCGAACTCGCCGGTCACCGCACGACCGTCACCGTGCAGATCCCCCTTCTGCGGACATCCCTGGGCGCGAAATAGGTATGTCCAGCGGTCGTTCTACCGTCGTCGGATGGACATCTCGCGAGGAGTGTGAGAGTCGAACACCCCCGAACCCTGCAAGTCGAGGACCCCGATGCACGATCAGCTCCACCGCTCCCCCCTCGTCGCGCGCGACGTCTCCACCATCCGCCACCTCGATCATCCGCTGTGACCGGATGATTGGTGGGCAGCCGACCCCTCCGTTCTTCAGAACGATGTCCGTGCCCTGATCGCCTTGCCGAAGGCTGGAAGCCAACGGCGACCGGCAGACAGGACACCGCTGCTTCAGGCGCCCGACGGTCAGCCGTCGAGGAATCGTCACATCGAGCACAGCTCGCCACCACCAAGTACGACCTCGCGACCGTCCCTCGACGGCCGCGAAGAAGAGAGAGAACTCAATTGAGAAGGCTATACGGGTTTCTTGCGTGCCTCGCAGTCATCCTCGGCGCATTCCTGGCCAACACGCCGGCGGCATCAGCCACCGGAATCGTGTCCAACGGCATTCCCTGGACCGACGACATGAACCCGGTGCCCCACCCGCCCGGCATCATCGAGTTCTGCACGATGGGCGTAGTCGGTTCCGACTCGCTCGGCAACAAGATCGGCATCTCCGCCGCCCACTGTGTCGACGACGCACCCGACGGTGCGCCCGTCTACCGCTTTACGCCGACCGGACCGCGGGAACACATCGGGAACATCGCGTACCGCAGTCCCGGCGGCGGGACCGGCGTCGACTGGGTGGTCATTCGGCTCAACGCTGACGCGGTACTCACATCGAATGGTCCCAGTGCCCGGGTCGACGGGATCGGCTCCTCCAACCCGGTCGGTCCCCATTGCAAGGACGGGGCCGGCACCGGAATTCATTGCGGGGCAATCACCTCGCAGACCACGACACGCTTCTACAGCAACGCCCAATCAGGCGGTGGCGACTCCGGGGGTCCCGTACTTCAGAACAACACCGAGATCGTGGGTATGGTCCGCGGATTCGACCCTGTGCTGTTCGCGTTCGAGTACATCAAGTTCGCTGCCGTCCTCGACGGCATCAACGCCCAACCCAACCCTGTCGGCAAGGGCTTCGTCGTCACCAACAGCTGACCGCTGCAGGAACTCAGACTCCGCTGAGACTTGATACGAATTCGTCGATGGCGCCGCTGCGGCCGGGGACGATCACCTTCTCGAACAGGGTCAGGATCACCTCGTCGAGGTGGTCGGTGTGCGCGTGGGTGGTGCGCGTGACGCTGATGGAGCGGAGTCCGCGTCCGCGTACGAGTTCCGCGAGCGGCGCTCCGTCGCGCTCAGCGGTCGCCTTACGCCCGGACGTGTGCCGAAGCGTGTATGCGCGGCCGGAGAGAGCGACTTCGGCTCTCTTGTATTTGCGGCGCATCCTTCCGGCCAATTGGTCGGTGACGGCCCCGGTCGTTCCGTCGGCCAGTTCCAGGGATGCCGGGACGCCTTTGCGTAGCGCGGCACCGTAACGGTCTATGCGCTCTGCCAGGGATTCTCGCGCGAGGCGGGAGAAGTGGGCGGTGAACTCGTCACCGGGTCCGGGGCGCAGGGTGGCGCGGGTGAGATGCGACGGATCGATCAGCGCGACCGAGGACAGGTCGCCGTCGATCCGGGCCGTCCATCCGGTAATTGTTGGTTGATTCCACGACACACGGTGATTCTGTCAGGCCCATGTCCGGAGCGCGCGACCCGCATCGCGGCCTCACCGAGATCGGCGAGACCTCCCCCCGAGGGCACCCCGCTGCACGTATTGCCTGTTCAACGGCATCATCGAGGTTCGTTTCCACAAATGTAGGGCAGATCGCGGAAAGCTCTCGTCATGTGCCGGTCATGACCCAGCTCACGAATTCGTAGCGTTGAGGTCGGGTCGCGGTGTCCGCCCTGAACACTGCGGCGGTGGAGGCAGCGGTCGCGCTCGGTGCCCGCTCCGGTGTCCTCGCCGGTGGAGGCCGCGACGAAGGCGGAGGCGCTGTTCCTGAGCCTGCGCACGCCCGCGATCGTCGAGGGCGTCGTCGCCGAGGTGCTGGCACGGTGGGGCGTTCCTCGGTGAACAGGGGTCTTGGGGAAGTAGTCGCTCAGCACGACGCCCTGCACCTGCACCGCACCAGCCTGTACTACCGGATCAACAAGATCCGAGACATCCTCGGAGTCGACCCCCTGGGCGGCGCCACCCGCCTCGAGTTGCACCTCGCGCTCAAGGCCAGTCGCTGGACCCGACGCCCGCGGATCTGAACCTTCCGAACCAGGCGGCCGTACCCGGTCCGGCAATCGGCGACTTGCCTCGATGCGATCCCCGATCGGGCAGACTGAAAAGCGCTGATCGGCCCGCGCCCGCGAGCGCGTGGTGCCCGGGCCGACGGGCCTGGAGGAGCACAGTGTTCCCACGCGCGACCGACACCACCGCGGACGGGCACGTCCTCGACGAATCGCTCGTCGTCGAGGACGCCGCACCGCGCCGACCGTGGCGCGAACTCCTGATGTCGACCCCGGGCCGGCTCGCCCTCCTCGGCGTGCTGTTGATCGCCGCCACCCTGGTCGCGGGAGTGGTGCCGTCCGTCTCGGTGGCGGCCCGGCAACAACAGATCCAGACGCTGCGTGGCCACACCGAACCGCTGGCGGTAGCGGCGCAGTCTCTCTACAGCTCACTGTCGATCGCCGATGCGGCGGCCACCACCTCGTTCATCTCCACCGACGCCGATCCGACGACGCTGCTGCACACCTACAATCAGGCGCTCGCGGACGCCTCGGCGGCGCTGGTCGTCGCCGGCACCGGAGTCGACCCGCAGAATCGGGACGCCGTGCAGCAGTTGACGGACATCTCCCGGCACCTCGGTGTCTACGCCGGACTGATCTCGACCGCCCGCGCCAACGACAACGCCGGAAACCCGATCGGAGTGGCGTACCTCGGTGACGCCTCCGCGCTGATGCAGGACACCGTTCTGCCGATGGCGCACACCCTGTACTCGGAACAGATCCGTGCCGTCGCCGACACCCAGAGCCGAACCGAGCAGCTCCCCGGCGCTGCGCTCGCGACCACGGTCGCGGCGCTGGTCTTGCTCGTGCTCGCGCAGCGGTATCTGATGCGCAAGACGCATCGGCGGGGCTGAACCCGGCCCTGCTCGCCGCCACGGTGCTGGTGGCGGCCATCGCGCTGTGGGTGGGCACGGCCGGTCTGGTGTCCTCGACGGCAGGCGCCCACGCACGGGTGGCGGGCACCGAGCCGCTGGCTGCGATCGCGAGCGCCGGCATCCTCGCGCAGCAGGCCCGCGCCGACGAAACGCTGTCGCTGTTGCAGCGCGGGTCCGACAGCCAACCCGAGGTCGACTACACCGGGCACACCGCTGCACTCGCACAGCTGATCGCCCAGAGCCCGCCGGGATCCGCGGCCGCCGCCCCCGCGGCCGCGGCGAACGCGGCACTCGAACGGTGGCGTCGGGCGCATACACGCCAGCAGCAGGCGCTCGACCGCGGCGACTACCAGGACGCCGCGCGCATTGCGGTCGGTACCGGCGCCGACGATTCCGCGGCCGCCTTCGACGACCTCACCACACACATTCAGGAGGCGATCACTGCGTTGCGGGAAGAGGCAGTGAACGCCACCACCGAGTCGTATCGGGCCCTGTCGGCCCTGGCGAACGGCGCGGTCGCGTTGAGCGTGCTCGCCGCGCTCGCCGTCGGAGCCGGGGTGTGGCCCCGAGTGAACGAGTACCACTGATGCAGCCCCGACCCCCGAGGACGCGCCGCCGAACCCTCTTCGGCATGGTGACCGCTGCTGCGATCATTCTCTCGGGATGCTCAGCGCCGCAGGAGCTCTCGCCGCAAGGAAACGGATCCTACGGCGGCCTCCCCCTCCCGAACGGCGCGACGATCATCGCTCCCATCGCCGCCACCGGCGGCACTGCCCCGCCCGAACCGCAATCACCAGCAGAGTGCGGCGCCCTTGCCAGCCTTCGTCCCGCCCCGCCGGGCGCGGCATCCGCAGGCGGGGCGGTCGCCGCGATTCGCGCGCGCGGCCGGTTGATCGTCGGTGTCGACCAGAGCACCAACCTGATGAGCTTCCGCGACCCGGTGACCGGCACCCTGTCCGGTTTCGACGTCGACATCGCGCGGGAAATCGCACGGGATCTGCTCGGGGATCCGTCCCGCATCGAATTCCGACTCCTCACATCGGCCGCCCGACTCGACGCACTGGAGAGCAACGACGTCGACATCGTGGCCCGCACCTTCACCATCACCTGCGAACGTGCGGAGCGAATCGCGTTCTCCACCGTGTATTTCCGGGCGAGCCAACGCCTGCTGGTGCGCGCCGACGCCGCGACGGTGACCCTGGAGAGCCTGGCGAACCGGCGGGTGTGCTCGCTCGTCGACACCCCGTCGCTCGATGCCGTGCAGCGGCTGGTTCCCACCGCGACGATCGTCGCCGTCCGGGACCTCGACGATTGCCTCATCGTCCTCCAACAGCGCCAAGCCGACGCTGCGAGCACCGATGACGTCATCCTGGCGGGGATGGCGGTACAGGATCCGCACCTCGAAGTCACCGGCCCCGAGCTGCAGTTGGACCAGTACGGCATCGGTGTGAACAAGGACCACGACGACCTGGTGCGGGCAGCCAACGGCACCCTCGAACGCGTACGCTCCGACGGGACCTGGATGCGTTTGTACGACCGCTGGCTTGCCGCCCCGCTCGGTCCGGTGGCCGGCCCACCCACCCCGACCTACCGTGATTGACAGCGGCAGGCAACGCCTGACACGAAGCGCTTCGCGCGCGACCTCGTCGCGGCGGACGGCGCGAAGCACGCTGCGCCCTAGCGCAGGGGGAACCCGAGACGGATCAGCGATTCCTTCAACCGGTCCCGCCCGTTCAACCGGGCTGCCGAGGCGAGTCGGTCCAGAACCCGTGCAGTCCAGGAATGTTCGAGCTGCTGGGCGCCGTAGAAGGCAGCGATGCGCCCCTCGTAGGCGTCGACGTGGTCGCGCTGGGCAGGCAGGTCGTAGGTCTCGTGGTGCAGTACAGCCTGCCGGGGCAAGCGCGGTTTGATCTGGGCGTCGGCATCCGGGTGGGGTTGTCCGACGACGAGCCCGAACACCGCGAACACGTGGGGCGGCAGCCCGAGTTCCGCGGCGACCTCCTCGGGCTTGTTGCGGATTGCTCCGATGAACACCGTCCCCAAGCCGAGGGACTCCGCCGCGGTCACGGCGTTCTGCGCCGCCAGGGCGGCGTCGATGAACCCGAGGTAACTGCTCTCGAGGTAATCGGCGCCCTCGATCGGCGCGCCGCGGTCGCCGGCGAGTTGACGGACGCGGGCGAAGTCGGCGAGCCACACCAGCAGGACCGGGGCCTCGACGATGTGGGCCTGGTCGCCGGCGAGCGCGGCCAGGCGCGCCTTCCGGTCGGGGTCGCGGACTGCAACGACACTCCACGCCTGGAGGTTCGACGACGTGGCGGCCGACTGCGCCGCCGAGACGAGGACGTCGAGGGTCTCGTCGGTCAGCGGATCGGGCAGGTAGCGGCGAACCGACCGGTGCGAATGCAGGGATTCGAGAACCGGATTCCACTGCGCGGGTTCGGTGAGGGCGGGGTTCCAGTAGCGCTGCTGCAGTGCGGTACGGGGTGCGATGTCTGCGATGGTCACCGGGACAGGAAACCCGACTCCGCGCCCCCACTCCAGGGTTCGGCGCACCGTGATTCCTGCGGGTTACCATCGGTTGTTCATGAACCATGCGTCGCCGATCGAACCAGGGAGTGAACGTGACGGAACGGGTCGTCGTCGTGACAGGTGCCGGTTCGGGAATCGGGCGGTCCATCGCGACCGGACTACTCGATGCCGGACACCACGTGGTGCTGACCGGACGGACACGCAACGCCCTCGATCAGACGGCGCACGGCCACGATCACGCGCTCGTGATGCCGGCCGACGTCTCCTCACCCCCATCCGTCCACAGCCTCTTCGCGACCGTCGCCGAACGGTTCGGCCGCCTCGACGTACTCGTCAACAACGCCGGCACCTTCGGCCCCACCGGCACCGTGGACGAGATCGAACCGGAAGACTGGGACCGGACCGTCGCCACCAACCTCACCGGAGTCTTCCTCTGCGCACGAGAAGCCGTCCGCATGATGAAGACGCAGACACCCCGCGGCGGACGAATCATCAACAACGGCTCCCTCTCCGCGCACACACCCCGACCCGCCAGCGTCGCCTACACCGCAACCAAACACGCGGTCTCGGGACTGACCAAGTCGATCGCACTCGACGGCCGCGACCACGACATCTGCTGCACCCAGATCGACATCGGGAACGCCGACACCGCCATGACGGCCGGCATCGGCCACGCCGCCCGCCAACCGGACGGATCCGTGCGAGCGGAACCCACCTTCGATCCGCGGTACGTCGCGGACGCGGTGACCCGGCTGGTCGAGCTGCCCTTGGACGTCACCGTGCCGACGATGACGATCATGGCCACCGGGATGCCGTACATCGGCCGGGGCTGACCGCAGTCCGGCAGCTACCCCGTCCAGTCGACCCTCGCGGCCAGTGCGTGCAGCGAACGTTTCCTGCTCTCGTTCGATTCGCCGATCCAGGCGATGCGTCCGTAGACGTACTCGCGAAAGTGCGGTCTTCCATCGCGATTCTGCGAATCCGGTCCGTGCCGAACGCAATTGAACAGCAGCGCCTTCACGTCGTCGTATTCGGCACGGGACGCCTGCGGACGAGCGTTGACCACCAGCCCGGCCAGGTGCTGGCGCCGGTGTGCTCGCATCACCCGGGTCTTGCCGGGGTGGACGGAAAAGCCCTCGTCCGTCACGATCCGGCCGACGGCATGGATCAGTCGATCCACCGCCAGGTCCGAGCCGGAGAACGCGAGGTCGTCGGCATACCGGGTGTACGCGACGCGGTGGGTACGCGCGAGTCCGGTCAGCCTGCGGTCGAGCCGGTGTGCAACCAGATTGGCGAGAGCCGGCGACGTCGGCGCCCCCTGCGGGAGGTGCACACCCCGGAGCCGGCTCGCCGCGTCGAAGGGAAGCTGCGCAAGGACACCGGGCGGGGTCGACGTCGTGGTGAGCCCGGCGAGCACCCGCGACACCCGCGTCGGATAGCCGAGTGCGTCGAAGACCGCCCGCACCCGTGTCCGCGAGACCGACGGAAAGAACGCGCGAAGGTCGATGCGCAGCACGACCTCGTGCCCCGCGTGCGGGGCGGCGAAGGTGTGGACGCTGCGACCTCGGACGAATCCGTGCGCCGCCGCATGAGGCGGAACGCGGTCGAGGACGGACCGCAGAATCCGACGCTGTACCTCCCGAAGGCGTTCCTTCGGCGCTTCGAGCAGGCGGTTGTCCGGCCGGATCCGATAGCGGTAGTGCTGCAGCGGCGGCGCCTTCGTGCGCAGCCACCCGCCGGGATCGGCGAACCAGTCCAGGTCGGCGGGGGTGAGGCCGACCGCCTCGGCGACCGCGGCAGTGCGCGACCACTGCGGGACGTCGAACCTCCAGTCGTTGCCGGATATTTCGTCGACGATCGGCTCTGCTCGCTCGATCAGCGGGAGGTCCGACAGCAGCCGGTGGACGCTGTCGATGCCGTCGATCGGCGGCGTGGGCATGAGGTCGTGGAGCCGTGCCGCGATCCGGGCGGCGTCCGGCACTCCAGATTCCTCGAAGCGGAGGACGAGGCCGGCCCTCGTCCAGGTTCCGTCGATCGCCGCCGCTGCGAGGCGACGGGCGAACTCGGGCGGCAGGGCCGGGCGTTCCGTCATGTGTGCGACGGTGCGAGGTGACCGATACCTGTCGTCTGCGGCGCGCCGGAGCACGCGGAGCATGCGGTCGCGCGTCGGACGGTGTCTCCGGTGAACACTGTCGAGCCAGGGGTTACCCCTGACGTGGTCGCGGCCGGCGAACCGGCCACACCACTCTCCCCTCCGCACCGTCGCACCTCGTGAGAATGCCACATGATGTCTGCCGTGCGGGGCCTATCGGTGCTGATTTCGATTCGAGCGACTCCGCCGGTCCGAGTGCGCCGTCGACCCGGTCAGCGGATCACCCGTCTGGCCGAAGAGTGTCGCTCCGACTCGTTTCGACAGAACTCTCGTGAGTGGACGCAAGTAACGCGGCGGCGAGTGCTGCCGCCAGAACGATGCCCGACGCGACGAGCAATGCCAGATGGTAGCCATCGGACAGCAGTGGTGTGACGATGAGCGGGCCCCCGATCTGACCGAGACTGTATCCGGTCGTCAGGATCGCGACCGCGCGTGGAAACTGGAGGTGCGCGCCGATCGTCAGCGTCATCTGACTGATGCCGAGGAATGTTCCCCCGAACAGGAAGGCAGAGATCAGGGCGGGCCAGATGCCGTCTGCCAGCGCAGGCAGCGCGATGCCGGCGGCCTGAACGACGAGGGCGGTCACCAGCAGGATCGGGCGAGACCATCGCCGGCCGAGCAACGCCCAGAGTGGAGCGGACGGTAGCGCCGCCAGCCCGACGATCACCCAGGCGCCACTGCCGGCGACGCTGCCTGCGGTGTGGTCGATCGCTGCGACGAGAAAAGTGCCGGCGATGATGTATCCGACGCCCTCGAGGGAATAGCTGATGAACAGCATGGTGAACCGGCGGTGCTTGCGCTTGGGCGATGTTCGGTGCTCCGCCGCCGGCGCCATGGGTGCGCGTTCAGGTGTGAGCGTCCACGCGGCGAGGGTACAGATCAGGGTGAGCAGCGCAGCCACCCACCACACCGACTCCCACGTGCTCATCGACCGCAGGATCAGGACGACGAGCCCGGACAGGGCGATACCCGCCCCGATTCCGCCGAACGCCCAGCCCGACAGGTGCGCTGCCTGCCCACTCAGAGTGGAGTGCATGGTGCCGACAGCGATGACGAACACCAACGCGCTGGTGACGCCTGCGATGAATCGCAGCACGCCCCAGAAGGTTTCGTTCGATGCCACCGACATCAACGCCAGCGTGAGGGTCAGGACGAGCAGCGAGACACGCAGGGCTGCCACCGAGCGCACCAATCCGAGAAGGACGATTCCGGCGAGCGCCCCGAGGAGATATCCGAGATAGTTGGCCGTCGCCAGAGCGGCGCCCGCCGACGGTGTCAATCCTGCCTGGGCCTCCATCAGCGGAAGTACGGGTGTGTAGACGAACCGTCCGATGCCCATACTCGCCGCCAATGCAGCCCCGACCCGGCCGACCGTGCCCCACGGCGATGTCGGCGTGCGGAACGTGACCAGGTCTTCGGCGCTACCCATTGCGTTCATACGTTCTCTTTCACAGACATTCGCCGCCCTAGCGAGCCACGGATTTCAGGGAGGCCGGGCCGCTCGACGCGCGGGTGTGGAACAGGAAACGCGACAGGGCAGGGGTCGTGGCGGCGTCCTTGCGGCGGATGAACAGGGTTTCCGCGCGCGAGTCGGCCGGCGCGAGGTGATGCACCTTCAAGGCCGCCGCCGACGGCGACGCGGTCACCACGCCCAGCGGCAGCAGCGTCACACCCATTCCGGCGGCCGCGCAGCCGAGGATGCCCTCGAGACTTCCGAATTCGAGGACGTCCGGACTCGGCATTCCATGCTTCTCGAAGAGTCGCTCGAGCCGGGCCCGGTAGGCGCATCCGGCCCGGAGGACGAGAATCCTGTGCCGCTGTTCGTCGGCCGGCACGGAGTCCAAGTCCGCCGCGCGAACGCCGCTCACCAGCACCAATTGCTCTACGAACACCTGCTCGGAGACCAGGTCCGGATGCCGCACCGGTCCGCAGACGAACGCCCCGTCGAGTCGATGCTCGAGCACCTGGGTGGTCAGCGCGTCGGTGGTGTCGGTCGTCAGGGTGAAGTCGACTCGGGAGCACTCTTCGCTGAAGGCCGCGAGCACCCCGGGGAGCCGCAATCCCGCGGTGGTCTCCATGGAGCCGATCGCGAGTCGTCCGGAGGGATGCAGGTCGTCGCCGACGACCTGCGTCACTTCGCGTACGAGCCGAGTGATGTGTTCGGCGTACGGCAGCAGACGTTCACCGGGGTTCGTCAGGGTCACTCCGCGCGCATGGCGGCGAAACAGTTCCACTCCGAGTTCGTCCTCGAGCGCACGGATCCGGGAGCTGATGTTCGACTGCACCGTCAGAAGTTCTTTCGAAGCCCGGGAGATTCCCCCGGCGCGGGCCACGGCCAGGAAGAAGTTCAGGTCGCCGATGTCCATCAGACGTCCCGCGCTTCTCTCGACAGGTCCCGGACGATCTCTTCGGCGGGGGCCGACCGGGCACTGCGATACCCGACGCCGGCCCACAGGGCGAGGCCATGCGGATCGTCCGCGACGCCCGCCGCGGCCCGCAGCCCACTGGTCAGCAGGTGAACCTGCGGATAGGCCGTCACCGCGTAGGCATCGAAGTCGGTGATGAAATCGTTGACCAGCCCGCGGGCGGGACGACCCGAGAACGCGCGGGTGACGACGGTGTCGGTGAAGCGGGCGTCGTGCAACGCGGCCCGGTGGGCGGGTTTGGTCCCTGCCTCGTCGGCGTCGAGGAGAGCGGTACCGATCTGCACGGCAGTGGCACCGGCTTCGAGTGTTGCCGCAACGTCTGCGCCCGTCGCGATCCCGCCCGCCGCGACCAGGGGAAGGTCGACCGCGGCACGGGCCGCCTCGACCAGTTCCCGGGTCGGACGTGGGTCCGGCTCCGCGTCCGGGTCGAGCGTCGCCCGATGCCCGCCTGCGTCGACTCCCTGCAGACAGATCGCATCGACGCCCCGCTCGGCGGCCGACCGCGCCTCGTCGACATCCGACACCGTGGCCACGACGGCACTGCCGGCAGCGTGCAACCGATCGACGACGCCTCGCGGCGGAAGGCCGAACGTGAAGGACACCACGGGAACTGCACGCTCGACCGCGAGGTCGACCTTGGCGTCGAATGCGTCGTCGTCGTGGTCGACGACCTCGGGCAGCACCACGTTCCGGCGTTCGGCGAGCGGCTGCAACCGCTCCCGATAGGTCTCCACGGCCGCGCGGTCGGCCAGGGGTCGGCCGGGGACGAAGAGATTGAGTCCGAATGGTGCGCTCGTCAGCACGCGGACCGCGTCGACCTCATGGCGAACCGCGTCGACGGTCTTGTACCCGGCCGCAAGGAAGCCGAGGCCACCGGCTGACGAGACCGCGGCAACGAGCTCGGGCGTGCTGGGTCCCCCTGCCATGGGCGCTCCGACGATGGGAATTCGGAGGTCTTCGAAATCGAACACCAGGTTCCTTTCGGTCGATGGGTGCGTGGCGAACGTGATTCATACTCTTCTCACGCTTCCGTCCACCATCGTGCACCGCAGTATCGG
>NZ_JBHUSF010000289.1:0-12139 GCF_042673295.1 Rhodococcus sp. NPDC057014 | reverse complement strand
CCGCATCCAGACCCAGATCGCGGAGGGTGTCGAGCACGCCCGGCCCGAGTGGCTCGTCGCCCGCCACCCGGGACCCGGGCGGCGCCGCCGCCTCCACCGCCAGCAGCAGCGCCTCGGTCCCGCCGCCCGCGGTCGCCCACGCCTCCGGTTCGAACGGCCACCCCGGAGCGACGGCATTGCGCAGACGCTCGGTCATCAGTTCCCGCCCGAACACATTCAGCGTCTCGGCGTCCAGACTGGACAACAAAGCGTCGGACAGGGACGGCTGTAGCGCCAGATCGGGTGCATTCTGCGCCAGATCGACGCCGCGCCAGTCGGGGATGCCGCGCTCGGGCACGCTGTCGAGCGGCGGGAGAACCACGGTGCCGCCGCGGCGGCGGGTCTGCACGAAACCGTGCTCCTGCAACCGGCCCCACGCGCTGACGATCGCACCGACACTGAGATCGGTCGCCTTCGCGAGTGCGCGGACGGTCGGCAGGCGGTCGCCGGGGCTCAGCTCACCCGACTGGATGAGGTCGGCGACGGCGTCGGCCAGTTCCGCTGTGCGGCCGTCGATTCGTTCGAGCAACCACTCCGGAGCAATCGTCTCCGACTCCATCACCGCTGACATCCACACCCCTTCGATCGACAACCACTACCGGCCCCGCCCCGGGCCGGGTCATTGCGCGAGTGCGCCCACCGGTTCACGGAGGAGGACGTCGGGCGTGCCGGGCAGTCGCAGACGCTCGAGGAACTGCACGATCTCGGCGGCGACGGACCGGTGGGACACGTCGTTGAGGATGTCGTGCCGCCCGTCGTTCACGACGACCACCCGGGCGCCCGGCAACGCGGACGTGACGGCGAGGACCTCTGCCGCCGGGCTGAGGACGTCGGCGCCACCGTGGACGACGAGGACGGGAACCTGCACGTGGGTCAGCGAATCCGCCGTGGCGATCGGTGTCTCCGCGCCGAGCGTGCCCCGGTCGAGAGCGTCGTCCGCGGCCAGGACGCCCCGGTGCACCGGACACGCCGAGCGGATCTCGAGTTCGCCGTCCCACCCTCCGGTGAAGGAGTCGGTGCCCGCGACGAGCAGACCGGCGGCCACGACCCCGGACACGGCCGGATGGGTGGCGGCGAGGTCGAGCGCGGTGAGGGCGCCACTGTCCGACCCGACGACGGTGAGCGGGAGACCGGACTCGGCGTCGGCGATCACCCGAGCGGCCGCGGCGGGGTCGTTCTCCACCACCGCGACGCGGTAGCCGTCGAACGCGATCCGCCGGGCGAACCTGCGGTACACGTGAGCATGCTCACCTCGGCCGGCGACGACGATCACCGAGCCACGCGCGGTCGCTTCGGGTTCCAGCCAGTCGATGTCCACTGATTACCTCACTCGGGGTGGTTGTTCGCAGGATTGACTGCGTCACCCTGACTCACCCGCGCGCGGTGAAACAAGAGTAAAGCTCGAGCAGAACAAAACGCGTGTCTTCTCGTCGCACTTCGTGTTTTGTTCCGAACATATTCGTTTTGTGATCGACCCCCGGCCAATCAAGAGTATCGACGAAGGGACAGGCACACCGATGCCCGAGACCACAGGGTTCGCGACCCGGCAGGTCCGCACCGGCTATCAACCCGGCACGCCGCAGAACACCGCGATCCCCCCGATCTACCAATCGGTTGCCTACGACTTCGGCAGCTTCGACCAGGCACGGGACATCTTTTCCCTGCGCCGCAAGGGAAACCTGTACAGCCGCACGGGGAACCCCACCCAGGCCGTGCTCGAGCAGCGGCTCGCCGACCTCGACGGCGGTGTCGCCGCGCTGGCCACCGGGTCCGGGCAGTCCGCCGTCGCGGTCGCACTGCTCACCCTCGCCAAGTCGGGGCAGCACATCGTCGCGGCGCGGCAACTGTACGGCGGCACGGTCGACCTGCTCACCGACACGTTCGCGGACTTCGGGATCGACGTCACACTCGTCGACCAGGACGACCTCGACGCCTGGCGTGCGGCCGCGCGCCCCGAGACCCGGGCCTTCTTCGCCGAGACGATCGGCAACCCCGTCGCCTCCGTCCTCGACGTCCGGGCCGTCGCAGACATCGCGCACGAGGCCGGGGTACCACTGATCGTCGACAACACGATCGCCACCCCGTACCTGCTCCGCCCCAGAGACTTCGGCGCCGACATCGCCGTGTACTCGGCCACCAAGTTCATCGGCGGGCACGGAACGTCGCTGGGCGGGGTGATCGTCGACCTCGGTACATTCGACTTCGGCGCGGAGCCGCGGCGCTGGACCCAGTTCACCGAGCCGTATCCGCGGATCGGCGACCTCGTGCTGTGGGACGAGTTCGGTCGCGACCGGAGCGCGTACCTGGTGTACGCGAAGACGAAGGTCGTTCACGATCTCGGACCCGCACTGTCCCCGTTCAATTCGTTCCAGCTGCTCCAGGGGCTGGAGACGCTGGATCTGCGGCTGGAGCGGCAGGTCGGTTCGGCGCTGGCGATCGCACAGTTCCTCGACGGCCATCCCGCGGTCGCGAAGGTCAATTACCCCGGACTGCCGGAGAACCGGTGGCACGACGCGGCCCAGCGGTATCTGCCGCGCGGCGCCGGCTCGGTGTTCTCCTTCGATCTCGCCGTCGACGACGCGAAGGTCGCGAAGTTCGTCGACTCGCTGCAACTGTTCGCCATCGTCGCCAACATCGGCGACGCCCGCTCGCTGGTGGTGCACCCCGCCACCACCACGCACAGCCACCTCGACGACACGCAACTCCGCGACGCCGGATTCGGCTACCGCACCGTCCGATTGTCCATCGGACTGGAGAACCTGGACGACCTCGTCGACGATCTGCGTGCGTCGCTCGACGCCATCACGGAGGAATGACATGCATTTCGGCTACTGGACGCCCATCTACGGCGGCTTCCTGCGCAACCTCGGCGACGAAGGCATGCCCGCCACCTGGGACTACGTCAAACAGCTGTCGCAGCTCGCGGACCGGCTCGGATACCACACCACCCTCGTGCCCGAGCTCTACCTCAACGACCGCAAGGGCGTCGACGCACCCAGCCTCGAGGCGTGGTCGCTGTCGTCGGCGATCCTCGCGGTCACCGAACAGCTCCGGGTGATGACGGCGGTGCGACCCGGATTCCACCTGCCCGCGGTCACCGCGAAGGAATCCGCGACGATCACCGACATCGCCGGCACCACCGACGCCGGTGCGGCACGGTTCGCGCTCAATGTCGTCGCCGCCTGGTGGGAGGAAGAAGCCCGGCAGTACGGCGGCGCGTTCACCCGGCACGACGACCGGTACCGGCAGGCCACCGAATTCGTCGACGTCCTGCGCGGACTCTGGGAGCACACGCCGTTCAACTACCAGGGCGAGCACTTCAGCGTGCGCGACTCGATCCTGTCGCCGAAACCCGCAATCCATCCCCCGGTCTTCGCGGGCGGCGAGAGCGAGAGCGGCCGCGAATCCATCGCGACGTTCGCCGACTCGTACGTGCTGCACGGCGGCACCGTCGACGAGGTGCGCACCAAGATCGCCGACATGAACGCGCGGTCGCAGCGAATCCACCAGCGGGACATGGCCGAATTCGGCATGTCCACCTACATCATCGTGCGCGACACCGAAGCCGAGGCCCGCGCCGAACTCGAACGCATCACCACCGTCGACCCGCACTCGCCCGGGTACGCGTCGTTCGAGGAGTTCGTGAAGAACTCCGAACTCGACGTCGAACTGTCCCGGCGCGAATACTCCGTCGGCACCCGCGGACTGCGCCCCGACCTCGTCGGCACACCGGAACAGGTCGCCGAGAAGATCCGCGCCTACCAGGACGCCGGCCTCACCCTGCTGCTCATCCAGTGCTCCCCTGCCCACGAGGAACTCGAGCGCATCGCCGAGCAGGTGTTCCCGCTCGTCCCCACCCGTGAGTACTTGTTAACCACCGGCGGTTAACAAGTACTCACGGGGGCCTTGACCGGACCCCTCGTCGCGAGTAAGGATCGAAGAGCGCGAGGGGATTCGTCATGGCAGACATCGAAGTCGACTATTGCGTCGTAGGAGCCGGATTCGCCGGACTGACGGCGGCGCTGCGTCTGAAACAGGCCGGGCACACGGTTGCACTGATGGAGGCCCGCGACCGGATCGGCGGGCGCACGTTCACCGAGACCCGCGACGACGGTTCGTGGATCGATCGGGGCGGCGCGTGGATCGGGCCGGGGCAGGACCGGATCTACGCCCTGATGGACGAATTCGGCGTCCCGAGTTACAAGCAGTACACCGACGGCGACGCCATGATGGTCGTCGACGGCAAACAGTACCGGTACAAGGGCACGATTCCCCTGACGATGAGTCCCTGGGCCACGGCGAATCTCGGCGCCGTGTTCTTCGAACTCGGCCAGATGTGCAAGACGATCCCGCTCGAGGCGCCGTGGGAGGCGAAGAAGGCCGCCAAGTGGGACGCGATCAGTCTCGCGAAATGGCTCGGCGACAACACGTTGTCCAAACCTGCCCACGACCTTCTCGAGACCGCCGTCGCCGGTTGCTACACGTCCGCCGCGTCCGAGGTGTCGATGCTGTTCGTGCTGTATCAGATGGCGTCCGGCGGCGGTCCCGGTTTCGTGCTCGGAGTGAAGGACGCGGCCGAGGATGCGCGGCCGGTCGGCGGGATGGGGGCCATCTACCGTCCGATGGCAGCCGAGATCGGCGACGCGCTCCACCTGTCGCAACCCGTCCGGGACGTCGCGCAGGACCGCGACGGCGTGACCGTCCGCTCCGCGGACCTGGCCGTGCGGGCGCGGAGAGCGATCGTCGCGGTGCCTCTCGCCATCGCGAGCCAGATCCTCTACGAGCCACTGCACCCGATGGATCGGTCGTTCCTGCACCAGAGGATGCCGAGCGGCGCCGTCATGAAGATCGCCGTCGTCTACGACGAACCCTTCTGGCGCGCCGACGGATTGTCGGGGCAGTCGGCGGCCCCCGACTCCCCCGCGACGATCACCATCGACGCGTGCACCGACACCGGACGACCCGGAGTTCTGTGCGTGATCGTCGAGGGACCGATCGCCCGCACGCTGGGGACGCTGCCCGAAGCGGACCGGAAGAAGGCGGTGCTCGGCGAGTTGACCGCACGGTTCGGGGCCTCGGCGGCCTCCCCCGTCGACTACATCGAGCAGAACTGGAGTCTGGAGCGGTACTCCGGCGGCGGCATGCTCAGCCACGCGCCGACGGGGGTACTCACCCAGTTCGGCCACGCCCTCCGCGAGCCGTGCGGTCGCATCCACTGGGCGGGCACGGAGAGTTCGTCCGTGATGTGCGGCTGGGTCGACGGCGCCGTCCGCTCCGGTGAACGCGCCGCCCGCGAAGTCACCCAGCGCGACGGCGTGCTGTCACCCGCCCATGCTCAGTAGTAGACGGCGCCCGGCGCACCCCCGCCGACGGCAACCGCGTCGCCGGTGATCCCGACACTGCGCGGCGACGCCAGGAACGTGACGACATCCGCGACCTCACTGGCGTCGACCAGCCGGTGGATCGAGTTGGTCGCCAGCCGAGACTCCAGTTCGGCAACGGGCACCCCTTCCGCCTCGGACTGCTCCGTCAACCGGTCGACGAGTCGTTCCGTCCGCGTCAATCCGGGATGCACCACGGTGACGTTGACGCCGTGCGGTCCGAGTTCGTCGGCGAGGTTCTTCGTCAGCGCCGACACCCCGACGTTCCGGACGGTCTGTGCGATGGAGTTGGCCTGGCGTGCACCGAGCCCGCTGATGTTGATGATCCGTCCCCACCCCTGCTCGACGAGGTGCGGTGCCACCGCGCGGGCGGTCCGCAGATAGCCGAGCACCTTGATCTCGAGTTCGCCGCGGACCACGTCGTCGGTGGTGGACGCGAAGTCGCTCGGCTTGCCCGCGCTCCACGGTGTGGCGGCAGCGTTCACGAGAATGTCGACGCCGCCGAGTTCGTCCACGGTTTGCTGCACGAGGGCGCGCACCGACGTATCGTCGCCGGTGTCGGTGGGTACCCCGATGACCCGCCGTCCGGTCTCCTGCGACAGCGTCTTCGCGGCCAGTTCCAGTGCCTCGGCGCCCCTGGCCGCGAGCACCA
Source organism: Rhodococcus sp. NPDC057014 (assembly GCF_042673295.1). Taxonomy (NCBI): domain Bacteria; kingdom Bacillati; phylum Actinomycetota; class Actinomycetes; order Mycobacteriales; family Nocardiaceae; genus Rhodococcus; species Rhodococcus sp. NPDC057014. The sequence continues at coordinate 6,067 of NZ_JBHUSF010000289.1, read as the reverse complement.
CGTCGACGCCCTCCGACGCGAGGCTGCGCGCGATCGCGAGACCGATTCCGCGGCTGCCGCCGGTGACGACGGCGCGCTTGCCGCTCAGACCGAGATCCATTGTGTTCTCCTCATCTCCGCTGTCCGCCCCTCGATTCGAGGGTAGGACCGCCACGGTCGGGAGTCACGGATTCGGTTCAGCGTGAGGCCAATTGCGCTCCGCACCCGTGCGTGGTTGACGAGTCCAGAGACTCGCCGACCACGCACGGGCGGCGAAGCCGCCTACCGCTGGATCGACTTGATCTCCAGGAACTCCTCGAAGCCGAGGACCCCGGCCTCGCGGCCGATGCCCGACTGCTTGTACCCGCCGAACGGGGCGTTGGTGTTGAACGCCCCGCCGTTCACCTCGACCTGGCCTGCGCGCAGCTGCCGCGCGACCCGGTCGGCCCGCTCCTGGTCGCCGGACCACACGCCGGCGGCGAGCCCGTATTCCGTCGCGTTGGCGATCCGCACCGCGTCGTCCTCGTCCTGGTATCCGATGATGGACAGGACGGGACCGAAGATCTCCTCCTTGGCGATAGTCATGTCCTCGGTGACGCCGGAGAACACGGTGGGGCCGACGAAGTAGCCCGTGCCCTGGCCGGTCTCCCGGCCGTCGAGGACGGCGCGCGCACCTTCCGCGATGCCCTGTTCGATGTAGCCGCGGACCCGCTCGAGCTGGTTCGAGTTCACCAGCGGCCCGAGCACCGACGTCGCGGCCGTCGGGTCGCCGACGGAGTAGTTCTGCGCGACCTGCGCCGCGATGGCGGAGGCCTCGTCCACCTTGTCCGCCGGCACCAGCATCCGGGTGAGCGCCGAACAGGTCTGGCCGGAGTTGAGGAAACACTTGGCCACCCCGTCGGTGACCGCCTTCGTCAGGTCGGCGTCGTCGAGGATGACGTTCGCCGACTTGCCGCCGAGTTCGAGTGCCACCTTCTTCACCGTCTCGGCCGCGACCACCGCGACCCTCTTGCCCGCGCGGGTGGAGCCGGTGAACGAGACCATGTCCACCTCGGGGTGGCCGGCGATCGCCTCGCCCACGACGGGCCCGAATCCGCTGACGAGGTTGAACACGCCTGCGGGCAGACCGATTTCGTCGAAGATGTCGGCGAGCGCGTAGGTGGCGAGCGGCGCGACCTCGGTCGGTTTGAGCACCACGGTGCAGCCCGCGGCCAGCGCACCGCCGACTTTCAGCACCACCTGGTGGAGCGGGAAGTTCCACGGGGTGATCGCACCGACGACACCGATGGGTTCGCGCACGATCAGCGAGTTGCCGACCTCGTGGGCGTCGAAGTCGTAGGTGGCGGCCAGTTCGGCGAACGCGGCGAGGTTCGCGAGGGGCATCCCGATCTGGATGGGCTTCGCGAATCCGAGCGGCATGCCCATGTCGCGGGACACCAGGGCGGTGAAGTCGTCGAGGCGCTCCTTGATCAGGGCGGCCGCCTTCCGGAGGTACTCGCCGCGTTCCGTGCCGCTGAGCGCGGACCATGCGGGGAAGGCGGCTCGTGCGGCAGTCGCGGCGCGATCGACGTCGTCGGGGGTGCCCTCGGCGACCACCGCGATGACGTCCTCCGTGGCCGGGTTGACCACGTCGATCCGGCCCGTCCCCTGCGAATCGACCCAGGATCCGTCGATGTAGATCTTGGTCCGGTCCAGAACTTCGCTCATCGATCTGCCTCCAGTGAAAGTGTCGCGGAAACCTTGCGCCCGCAGCCTACGACCGGAGCCCGCCGATTCGGGGCGAATGCGATCTCCCCGAACCGCCCACTGGGACGGCACCGATCGCGGACCATCGACGTACGCCGCACAGTCAGCAGGAGGAGCGATCAGATGCGCACGCAGTCACCGGCACGCACCCTTCTCGGAGTACTCGGTATCGCCGCCGCACTCACCGCCTCGGCGTGTGGCTCGACGGACGAGTCGGGGACCGCCGAACCCTCGCCCGGCGGCCTCACGTCGACGACTTCGGAGGCGGCCACCACGACCACCACCACCGCGCCGTCGCCGACCGGGACGAGCACTGCGCACCCCGACCGCTGCCTGATCGGCGAACTGCAGGTGACGCTCGGCCAGCCCAGCGGTGCCGCCGGATCGCAGGAGATCCCGCTCGTCTTCACCAACACCGGCACCCGCGACTGCATCCTCCACGGATACCCGGGGGTGTCGTACGTCGCGGCACCGGACGGCCCGCAGGTGGGTGCGGCGGCCGAGAGAGACGGCGGAACGGAGACTCCCGTGACGGTCGCTCCGGGCGCGCGGGCCACCGCCGCGGTGCGTGCCACGGTGGTGCAGAACTATCCCGCCGACACGTGCGGCCCCACACCGGTCGCCGGATTCCGGGTGTATCCGCCGAACGACACCGGGTCGGTTTTCCTCCCCTACCCCACGACCGGCTGTTCGCAGAGCGGCGTGAAGCAGCTGTCGGTGCAGCCCGTCACGGGGTGACCTTGTTCACCCGCGCCGGGTGAATCGGCTCACCCCGGGCCCGACCTACGGTCGGGATAGTCGTGGTCGCGCAGGAGGAGGGCGGAGGCATGTTCGAGATCATCCGCGAAGTGCATTCCGAGGTTCGGCACCGCCGCGGCCCGCGGCATCACCGTCATCTCCTCACCCGGCCGGGGCGCCGGGTGAGGATCATGAGACACCTCCTCATGTGATCATCCGGAGCCGGAAACCCTCCCACCAGGGCTGTTCCTTTCCTTCGCTCACCATCGGCGCGGATGGGTACTATCCGACGTCGTGACTGACAGCAGGCTGGAATCGGCGAATGTGTCCAGAGACGACTCGGACGAGTCGCCGATCGGGACCCCGCCGCAGTCGTCTCCTCTCGGTCAGTCGGTCCGCTCCGCCCGTCTCCTCGCCATCGTCGCGTCCCTCTTCGGGGTGCTGCTCACGTTGTCGCTCCCGTTCCTTCCGGTCGAGCAGGACAGCGCGACCCTCACCTGGCCGCAGAACGGCAGTACCGGAAGCGTCGAGGCCCCGCTCGTCTCCTACGCTCCGCTGAGCCTCGACGTGCGAATCCCCTGTTCGACGGTCGGCGAACTCGCCGGCCGCGGCGGGCTGCTGACCTCCACCGCCCCCGCGGGCGCCGCCGACGCCGCGAGGTACGGACTGGTCGCCAAGGTGAATCCGGCGACCGCGGACGGTCCCGCCGGCGTCGAGGTGGTGCTGCGGAACCAGGTGCTGCTGTCGTCACCGCTCGACGGGCTACCCGCCGATTGCACGCTCGTGGTGTCCTCGGATTCGACGCGGACCACCGCCGGATTCGTGACGGCAGGCCAGGACGCCCCGACCGTCGTCGACGGTGACCTCCGCCCGCAGATGGTGGGCATCTTCAGCGACCTCGACGGGCCGGTGCCCGACGGACTGCAGGTGACCGCGCAGATCGACAGCCGGTTCTCGTCGACGCCGTCGACGATCAAGTTCGTGGCGATGGTGGTGGGTGCGCTGGCCACGATTCTGGCGCTGGTGGCGCTGCACCGTCTCGACAACGTGGACGGTCGCCGGGCCCGGCGATTCCTGCCCACCCGCTGGTGGTCGTTCGGGGCCGTCGACGCCGTCGTCCTCGGCACGCTGGTGCTGTGGCATTTCATCGGCGCCTCCACCTCCGACGACGGCTACCAGTTCAACATGGCCCGCACGTCCGAGGCCGCGGGCTACATGGCCAACTACTTCCGCTGGTACGGCGTCCCCGAGGCGCCGTTCGGGTCGCCCTATTACGACCTCCTCGCGGTGCTGGCGAACATCACCCCGGCCAGCCCGTTCGTGCGTCTGCCCGCGCTGCTCGCCGGCATCGTCGCGTGGCTGGTGATCAGCCGGGAGGTCGCACCGCGACTCGGTGCCGCCGTCCGGGGCAACCGGCTCGCGCTGTGGACGGGCGGGCTGGTGTTCCTCGCGTTCTGGCTCCCCTACAACAACGGCCTGCGGCCCGAACCGATCGTCGCGGTGGGCGTGCTGCTCACGTGGTGCTCGGTGGAACGCGCCGTCGCGACCCGTCGGCTGCTGCCCGCCGCGGTGGCGATCCTGGTCGGTGCGGCCACGCTGACCGCGGGCCCGTCCGGGTTGATCTGCTTCGGCGCCCTCGTCGCCGGCGCCCGGCCGATCCTGCAGATCGTGATCGCGCGGGCCAAGACTGTGGGCTATCTGGCGCTGCTCGCGCCGCTCGTCGCGTCGGGGACCGTGATCCTGGTGGCGGTGTTCGCCGATCAGACCCTCGCCGCCGTGATGGAGATGCAGCACGTGCACGCCATCGGCCCTAACGTCCCCTGGTTCGACGAGTACCTCCGCTACCAGTACCTGCTGAACATCTCCGTCGACGGTTCGCTGTCGCGCCGGTTCGGTGTGTTCGTGATGGTGCTGTGCCTGGCGGTGACGGTGCTCGTGATGCTGCGCAAGGGCGGCCGGATTCCCGGGACGGCGACGGGACCGTCGCGGCGGCTCATCGGCATCACGCTCGCTGCGATGGGCCTGATGATGTTCACGCCCACCAAGTGGACGCACCACTTCGGCATCTACGCGGGTCTCGCCGGGTCGCTCGCCGTGCTGGCGTCGGTGGCGGTGAGCACCTCCGTGGTGCGTTCGCCACGCAACCGCGCCCTGTTCGCGGCCGCCGTGCTGTTCCTGCTGGCGATGTGTTTCACCAGCACCAACGGGTGGTGGTACGTGTCCAGTTACAGCGTCCCGTGGTGGGACAAGCCGGTGTCGATCGCCGGCCTCGGTGCGGGCACGATCCTGCTCGGCGCCACCCTGATGATGCTGCTGATCGCGGCCTGGTGCTACTTCCGCGAGCCCTACACGCGGGGCGACTCCGTGCGACGACGCCGGTTGTGGGCGCTCCCGCCGCTGACGGTGGCGGCCGCCGCGATGGTGCTGTTCGAGGTGCTGTCGATGGCGAAGGGCGCGGTTGCGCAGTACCCGGCGTTCTCCCTCGCCCGCTCCAACGTCGACGCCGTCACCGGCGCGCCGTGCGGCCTGGCCAACGACGTCCTGCTCGAAACCGATCCCAACGCGTCACTGCTGCAACCGTTGTCCGGTGACGCGGCGACCACCCTCGCGGGCACCGGCAGCGTCGGATTCAGCCCGAACGGTGTCGCCGGAGACCTGAGCGCCGACGAGGAATCGTCGGATGCCGGTGTCGCCAACTCCGTCAAGACCGACAACACCGAGCAGACGGCGTCGAGCAACGCCGCGGGCACCGGCGGCGGCGCCGGCGCGGTGGGTGTCAACGGCAGTGCCGTGGCATTGCCGTTCGGGCTGGACCCCGCGAGCACCCCGGTCCTCGGCAGTGACGGCAGCGACGGCGACGCGTCGCTGACCACCGGCTGGTACCGACTGCCCGGTGCCGAATCGGATACCGGTGCCGGTGACCTCGTCTCCATCGCCGCGGCGGGCCGCATCCGCTCCGTCGACGCGGACGGCGTCGTCACCTACGGCCAGAACCTCGAGGTGGAGTACGGCACCGCGCAGCAGGACGGCACGGTCGCGGTCGCGGGACGGGTGACGCCGATCGACATCGGTCCGGCGCCGTCGTGGCGCAATCTGCGGGTGCCGCTCGATTCCCTGCCTGCCGAGACGGATGTCCTCCGGCTGGTGGCGTCGGACACGGACAGCGATCCGCAGCAGTGGCTGGCGGTGACACCGCCGCGGGTTCCGCGGACGCAGACACTGAACGACGTGATCGGATCCGAATCGCCGGTCATGATCGACTGGGCTGTGGGCCTTGCGTTTCCGTGCCAGCGACCGCTCGATCACCGGGCCGGTGTCGCGGAGGCGCCCGAGTACCGGATCCTCCCGGACCGTCCCGGCGCGATCATGACCAGCCTGTGGCAGGACCGGTACGGCGGCGGCCCCCTCGGCTGGATCGAGATGACCCGGGCGAGCCGAACCATACCGTCGTATCTGAAGAACGATTGGGACCGCGACTGGGGTGGAGTGGAGCAGTACTCCCCGCTCGACGCCGGTGCGACGGCGGCGGAGATCGACACCACCCGGACTCAGCGTTCGGGACTGTGGAATCCGGCGCCGATCATCACCGCCTACTGAGCGTCGG
>NZ_JBHUSF010000288.1:0-12158 GCF_042673295.1 Rhodococcus sp. NPDC057014 | reverse complement strand
CCGCCGTCCGCTGCGCCCGGGTCGTCCTGGTGTCGTCGAGGATGGTGGCCACCGAGGAGAACCTACCGGTTCGTATGTGCGGTCGCCGGGCACTGCACTCCCGTTCCTGGATGGCGTGCGTGTCGGATGGGTGCGTGCGGCAACGGATCCCACCGCCCACGACCGGCGGTTTGGCTGATGGGAGCCGGTCGTCCCCCGAGGTTGCGGCCGGGAAGGGAGTCGGAGTGGAGTGAATTGTGACAATCGAGGGGGATAGATGCATGGCCGGCACCGTCCGTGGAACCCTCCCGACTACATAGATTGCCGGTATTTCTGTCTCCTGTGTCTCCCGTGCCCGAGCTCGTACAGCAGATTTCGTGGGCGTAGCACCTGGTGGAGAACCGCACCGCGACAACCCGGAGGACCGGCGCGGGCAACTCAGCGATGATCGCGCCTGCGCTCATGAACCCTTCAGGACCCTAAAACCGAACGCCGAGAACACCGGGGCGATCCTGACGTTCACCATCAGCCCCTCCCAGAAGTGGTGCCGGAATGTTCGGCGATACCGGCTGGTGTCACGGATGCGGAGTTCCTCACCCAAGCAGAGAGGTTCTCTTGACGTTCAGTGCTCGAGGTTCGCAGCCGGAGTGGTCTCGGTGCCGAACTGGGCTCTCATGCCAACGGGGCGGGAGCGTTGGGTGCGGAGCGTGCGCGCCAGCCAGGCTTCGTACTCGTACTCGCCCCATCCCGTTCTCGAACGAGATCGGCCCAGGTGCGACGGCAGGTTCGCGTCGCTTAAGAACACGGATCGAGAATTTCCCAATCCCAGGCCCGACTACGAATCGGGCAGTTCCGAACCGGAATCCGGCCATCCGTCCCTGGCGAACTTCTCCAGCCATTCGGGTGACGCCATCGCCGCGAGGAGCACCTCGAGCGATTCGACGAACCGTGCACCGAGGTCGCCCTCCAGCGCGGTCATGTCGGACATGTACCGCTGGCCGGCGAGGGACGCCGCCAGGACCCGGGTGAACTTCTCGGGGTCGGCGTCGGCGCGCAGCGACCCGTCCCGCTGGGCGCGGATCGCGAACTCGTGCGCGGCCCGCCCCCACACCTGCGAGCCACCGGACTGCACGTCCGGATAGAACTCGGGTTCGACGATCAACCGGAACTCCGCCCGCACGATGACACTCGAACGGAACAGCTTCGCCAGGTCGAGCACGAATCCGTGCAGGGCCTCGAAGGGCCCGATATCCGTGCGACTCGTCCACCGGTCGGTCAGGGCAGAGAACTGCTCCACCCCGGACTGGAGGACGGCGCGGGCGAGTTCCTCCTTCGACTGGAAGTGGAAGTACATCGCCCCTTTGGTGGCGTTCGAGCCCTCGAGGATCGTGTTGACCGACGCCGCGGCATAGCCGCGCTTGGCGAACTCGATCGCGGCCGACTCCACGAGTGCAGCGCGAGTGCGTCGCGCACGTTCCTGCTGACGTGGCATGACGGTGGAGCCCTCTCCCAGATGTAACCCCGCTCTTCGCCCCGCCGGGACGAGTAGGGAGCCATACTTAACAGTATCCCCGTTTGAAAAGAACCGACAGAGCGGTCTGTCGATCATGGAATCCTTGCTAGAAAGAAACCCAAAGACCTTTATGGAATCGAAATCAGACCTGCCAAAACAGACCAATTGGTATTATTGGGTCTTGGAGTGCCAACTGGCGTCGAACTCCGAACGCCGACGGATGGTGATCCGCTCAGGTTCTCGATTACGCCGTGCCGCAGGCGAGCATCGAGTTCGCGGACGCCGACAACGTGTAGTTCGCTGCTGAATAATTGGTCCAGAAGGAGTTCACCCTCATCCACTGCGCGCCGATCCAGCCGTGGGGGCAGACCGTTGACGACTCCAATCACCCGAGGGTCCGACCAATAGGCCTTTCGTCGTACCAGCCCTGCAGTCGTAGCGACAGTGGCCGGACCGCGGATCCCGATGACCTACTCGGCGTCCGTGTCGAGTTCGACGCAGTCGTGCAGACCCGACTTTCGGTACGCTCCGCACATGGGGTCGGGATACGCCCCGGGTGTCGACCGCCAAGCGGAACCTCGCGCAGCAAATCGGCGCCGCTCACCATGGTGGGGACGGACCAGGCGACGTAGCTGTGTGCCGCCACGCTCACGCATCGCGGCAACCCGGCGGCGGTCAAGGACACACGACCGCGGCCCGGGTCCTGAACCTTCCGCCTGCGTAGCTCGCAGGTCACGGGCACAATCGGGCGTATGCGGCTGATCGCGCCCATGCTGGCCACGGCCGGCACTCTCCCGGACGACACGGCGGAACGGCCGTGGAGTTTCGAGATGAAGTACGACGGGTGCCGGATCCTGGCTTCGGTCGGCGGCGGTAGCGAGCCGGTGTTGTGGACTCGCAACATGAACGTGGTGACGCCCTCGTATCCGGAGATCGCCGATGCATTGGTTGCCGCGTTCGGCGGCCGCGGGCGGATCGTCCTCGAGGGGAGGTCGTGGTGCTGGATCGGGGCAAGCCCTCCTTCGGGCTACTGCAGAGGAGGATGTCCACAGCCCGAGCCACGAAGCCGCTGCAGAAGCGAATACCTGTGACATTCTTGCCCTTTGACGTCTTGTCGCTCGACGGAGGCGATCTCACGAAGGCGTCGTATCTGGATCGGCGGGCGGAGTTGGCCGAGCTGGATTCGATCATCCAGGACGTCGGCGGCCTGCCCGTCACCGTCCCACCGTTCTGGGAGAATCAGAGCAGCAAGATCATGCTCAATGCCGCCAGAAGTGCTGGGATGGAGGGGGTTTTGGCCAAGAGGTCGACTTCGATCTACCTTCCGGGTCAGCGGAGCAGATCCTGGATCAAGCACGTACTCCGCACTCGTAGTTCGGTTTTGGTGATCGGTTTCGTCGGTTCGAGCCGTTCGGTCGCGGCGCTGATCCTCGGAGCGTACGACGCCGAGAATCGGCTGGTCCAGGTGGGTTCGGTGTCCGCCGGCCTCACGACCTCCATGCGCCGACAGTGCCGGGACGAGTTCCGGCCGCTGGAACGGGCTAGCAGCCCTCTCACGGACCCGTCAGCGGCCGCGGAGACCTTCCCCGGTGTTGTGTGGCTGGAGCCTCGCCTTGTCGTGGATGTGGCGTACAGGGCCTTCTCGGCGGGTGGACTCCGACACCCCAGCCTGCACGGCCAGCGCTACGACGTCGACGAGCGATCGGTGCGGGTGGAGGACCTGTAGGGCAGGTCCAGAGGAAAGCCGCCGACACCTTCCCCGATGTCAGCGGCTCCTCATCCCCGATTGTCCCGAGAACGCTACGCAATGTAGGTCTTACCCGGATCGGGGGTGACAGTGACGCCATATCGCCTCTCGGCAAGTGGTCGCTCGCAGCGACTTTTCTGGTGTGGTACCCGGGGTATGTGCGCCACTGTCAGCGGGTTCAACAGACGACTAACCGGGAGTATTCCGGTGCCGATTCGGCGAGGGCCACCACAGGCACGGGCTCAACCCCCGCCCGCGATCGGGGGCGTCATTAAAGACCCGCTCGGATCAGATGAGCACGTACTTGATGCCCTCGACGGTAAGGCGGATGCTCTCGCCGTCCTCACCGAGGGCGGTGTCGTCGATGTCGTCGCCCATCTCGTTGCGGGGGCGGTGGTCGTGCCGACCTCCTAAAACCTTGCGTGCCACAGATTTCACTCCTCGAGGTCTTCGGTACGGACCAGATGACAGTACCGATCTGCTGCCTGCGCCCGCGGCAGATGGAGGAGACCTGGGAAACACACGCGCCTGGACAGCGGTCGCGTCGACGACACTCCGGCGGACCAGCTACGACACGCCCGGCCTTTGGCGCTTTGTTAGGCTCAGCGATGCCCGCTAGGGCATCGCTGCTGGTCAGGACCCCTACTCCCTCACCTGCGCCCAGTGAATCTGATCTAACGTTCGCAGTCATGACGAACTTCCAGGCCCTGTACGTGACTCGCCGAACGGTCGAAGATGTCCTCCCGTTCCCGGCCAGAACGCTGTCCTTACTGATGATGCTGAGCGCCGATCGCCGCCCTGGTCCCCGGTCCATCTCGTCCACGGGCGTGATCGGCCGGATGACCGTGAGCAAGCACTTCTCGCCGGCCTGGGAACGTTCGTCCTCGGGTTCACGGCCTGGCTGGCGCAATTGGCCCCGGGCACCGCGATCAGAGTGTGAGGACGGGGTGCCGGTGTGTGCCCGAGAGTGTTGATACCGAAGAGTGAGCCTCGAGGGGGGCGTGTGCATTTCAAAGAGAAGCACCCAGAGTTGTTCCGCCAGCTACATCCGACCCGCAATACCGGGGTCGATCTCGACTCGACCACGAACTCGTCCCACGAGATGCTGTGGTGGCGCTGTCCCGCCGGGCACGAGTGGCGCGAAACACCGCTGCAACGGCGATCACCGGCTGCGTGGAAGAACGGGGACCTGCACGCCTGCCTGTACTGCGTCGCCCCCGGCGCCATCGTGCACAGCTGCGGCCACCGGCGGTTCCATCCCTCCGAATCCACCTTCCGGGTGCTCGCCCACCCGTGCCACAAGTGCGAGGTCACCGAGCACGCACGCCTGATCCTCGACGCCCACGACCAGTCGGCGGCCGCCGCGGCCGAAATCCTCGACGCCAGCCCCCTCTACGCCCTGTTCTGCGCCAGGGCGGCCGACACCGTCGAGTGGTGGGATCAGATTTTTCCCCTGGTGGAGGCGTACTTCGTGCGGATGGTCAGCGTGTACGTCGCCATCGCGGCCGTCGAGCATCGACCGGGATTGAGCGAACCGGCCGGGGGCCTGCTCGGCGCGTGCATGCTGCGCATCCTCGACGCGCTGCCACCCCGCTACCGGGAGGAGATGCACGCGGCCGTACCGGACGATGCCGGCAATCTCCATTCCACGTATCTCCCCGGCCAGCATGGCAGCGACACTGGTTGGGGCCTGAAGAAACTCGGCTTCGACATCCGAGATACACCCCTGGACGGCGATATCGAGCGGCGCCTGCAATTCTGCGAGCACCAACGCTTCACCGCGACCGGTGAGCTGCCCCCGGTCAGCCTCGCGGACCGGCACTATCCCCCGTTCACCCATCTTCCCCGGGACCGCGAGAGCGGGGCGTCGTCCGAGCTGCGGGGATTCCGGCCGAAGCAACCCCCAGCGCGCATCACCGCGGTCCGGGTCACGCTCGCCGAGTCCTGCCCCGCCGATCCCGACGACCCCCTGGGCCGGACACAGGTCGGGTACGCCCCCGGTCTCACGCCGACGGAGCTGTGGGAGCGCGGCCGCGGGGTGTGGAAGCTGCGTGCCGATCACGTCGCCGCCTCGACGATCATGCTCATCGTGTTCGACAGAACCGTGGTGCTGGTGGGCTCGGTCACCGGACTGACCCTGCACCGCGGCGGTCTGGCCATTCTCGGTGAACCCGTTCCCGATCACCCTCTCATCGGGAGGCCCGACCCGATGTATACACCGAATCCTCTTGCGCACGGCGTCATCAGGGGTGAGGTCGACCGTGGTGGGAGGGAGTCGGAGCACCGCACCCGTTTGCCACCGTGGCGACCCGCACCCATCGCACTGCCCCGCACGGCGTCGTAGCGGTCGGTGTCGTCAGGTCGGGGTGGGTGGACAGGATGGGCCGGGCCTGCGGGGACGGATGAGGACACGAGGGGGACACCCGCCGGAGCGGCTGTGCGCGCGAGAGTCGTTCGTTCGGCCGCCGATGGGTGATCGGTCGGCCTACCGTGAGTGTTGTCCGTGACCACCGAAGACCATCCCTGAGGAGGGGCGATGACGGCGAAGTTCGAGCTGTTCAAGGACACTGCCGGACAGTTCCGGTTTCATCTCGAGGCCGCCAACGGTGAGATCATCGCGGCCAGTCAGGGCTACACCTCGAAGGCGGCGGCGCAGAATGGAATTGCGTCCATCAAAGCCAATGCGGCAACAGCCGCCACCGAGGACCTGACCTAACACCAGAACTCGCACCTTCCGCCCGAGGACGGTGATCGGATGACTACCCATGACTTAATCCGTCGCTGGGTTGCCGAACAAATGCGCCTCGACCCCGCCACGGCCGGGCCGGCCGAACTCGGCCACCTCGACGAGGTCACCGCGGCGGCCGAAGCCGGATACGTCCGCGCTCTGCTCCGCCTCCGCGAATACCGCCCGCTGGTCGGATGAGCGCTCCGCTGAGGCCGGCGGAGCTCACCGACCCGGCTGCGGGCGCAGCGGGATGTTCAGCCAGCATCGCCCGAGCGTTTCGCGATGAGTGGCGAGTGGACCGGCAATGACGACCTCCCGCCCGGCGGCGGAGCGTACGGACTCGAGGCCCGCTCCACGAATGGATTGCACCGTGTGACGATGAGGGGGTGAGGATTTGGATGCTGGTCGACCTCGAACCGGGATACGAGCGCCTCCAGCCAGGAGACCGGATCGACGCCACCACTGCATGGTGTCGGCCCGAGATGCTGCCGGTGGAGATGGTGAGCTGGGACGTCCCCGTCGACGTCGAACGCGTCGCCGGACACCGGCCCGGCGACGTCGACTGGATAGCGCACAGCAATGACAACGTCTCCGCTCTGCTCTCGGACTGGAAAGAATCGAAGGGTCCCACCGCGATCTCCGGCGCTCTGGTGTACGACAGATATTTGCACTTGTCTCACCAGGTGGTGCCGAGGACGCGTGGTCGGATCCTTCGCCGCGCCTCGATCACCCGACACGCGAACCGCCGCCCGACCCGTCGCGGAGGCTACGTGGTGGACCCGTCGGGGCCGCCTACGTTCACCGAGCGCCACACCGTACCGGCGGACCGGATCGTGACGTGGGACTGCGTGGAACTCGACACCGGCGACGAGTAGCCCGTCCGTGGGACACACCCCTTGCCCCTGGGCGTCATCACGGGTTGGTGTGCGGAGTCTGTGGTGCGCCGTGGGACGGTGAGCATCCGGTCAGGGTTTCAGCGGAGGTCGCCTGCGGGACGGAGCAGGGTCGTTCGCCGACCGGTGAGAGATCCGATGTCGATGACGAGGTAGCGAACACCCGGAACAGCACTCCACGGCGCTCGGGCGGGATCGTCGAACCCGGCGAGATCGTCGGTGCCGAAGTGAAACCGGGATCGCCCGATGGCGAGAACCGTCCATCCTGTGCGCGTCGAGGGCGCGATGGAGCCGGCCTCCAACGCCAAGATGGTGTCCTCGAAGCGGTCGAACCACGGATCGTCCCCGGTGGGGATGACGATTTCCCCGTCCGGGGCGGCGAAGGTAACCGGCCGCACCGCCGGGAGTGCTCCTTCGGTGTAGACAAGCCGGCCACAGGGAATCGACCGCAGAAGACTCAGGCACTCACCGGTGGTGAGGGGTCCATCCGCCGACTCCGGGCGCGAGTGCATGCTGTCATGTCCTGACCGAAGCACATTCCGACACCTCCAGCATCGCCGGACGGTACCGGGCCGAGACAGGGGACAAGGTCACCACCTGCGCCTCCCGGCACACAGGGATCGCAGCCCTGTCGACGCCGTGGCCACACACGTCCTGTGGTCGATCCCGCTACCGGGAGTAGCGACCAGGCGAAGGAGTGTGACGACTCCACCCCTCCTGACACCGTCCCCCGGGGGTAGTAGAGGGTTAGATGCGCAGCGCCGCCGAACGGTTACGGCGTCAGCGGTTCTCCGGTCACCAGGAAGATCACCCGGCGGCCGACCACCACGGTGTGGTCACCGAACCGCTCGAAGAACCGGCCGAGCAACGTCGCGTCGACCGCGACGGTCACGCCGCCGGTCCACGCCGGGTCCTGAATCAGCTCCAACAGCTGACGATGCAGGTCATCGAGCTCGTCGTCACGTCGATCCAGTTCCGCGGCCAGCTCGGGATCGTGGGTCCGCAGCACCTGCTCCGCCAGACTCGCCAACCCGCCCGCCAACCGGCCCATGCGGCCGAGGAGTTGTTCGGCCTCCCCGGTGGTGACGTGGTGCGGGTGCCGGCGGCGCACGCTTTCGGCCACATGCTGCGCCAACCCACCCATCCGGCTCAGGTCCGCCACCAGGTGCACCCCGGTGACGACCTGACGCAGATCCCGCGCGACCGGAGCCTGCAACGCCAGCAACGTCATCGCCTGTTCCTCGCACGGGCCCCGCAACGCCTCGATCTGCTCGTTGAGGACGAAGACCCGTTCGGCCGCAGCCAGATCCGCCAGCACCAGCGCATCGGATGCCACCTCGATGGCCTGCCCCGCCAGGTGACACATCGACGCCAGCCGGTCGGTCAACGCCTCGAGCTGATCCTGAAACTTCATCCGCATCGGCATCATCTCCCTGTACCCACAACCGCTACCGCCCATCACACGGGGCCGATCCGCTCCACGATCGTCACATTGGACCGCTCTCTGTGCCATGTGCAGGCCCCCGGCATCTGCCACCACCGAGACGCCCGCGTCGTCGCCGCGGCTTCGCCCCGAGTCGGGGCACGGCAGCGGGCATCGGTGTGGTGTGCAGCGCCCAGGTCAGGCGCCGGCCCCGCGGCCCCCGGTTTGCCGGCGGAGTTCGGCGATCGTCTGCTCCGCGGCGCGCAGCGCGGTGGTCAGCGCGTCGACCCGGTCGGCGGCCGATTGCCGGACCTCGGCCAGTTGTGCGGCGTGATCGGCGCGCACCTGGTCGCGGTCCGTACGGGACTCGGTGCGCAGGTCGGCGAGTTCGGCGCGCAGCCGGTCCACATTCTCGCGGCCTTCCGCCGCGGTGGCCTGCGCCGTGGCGGTTTGCGTCTCGGCGCGGGTCCGGGCGAGCCGAGCCTCGGCCTCGGCAGCCGCGATCCGCTCCTCCGCGTCGGCCTGGACGCGTTCGAGTTCCGCGTGCGCCGCACGCTCCCGGGTCACCGCATCCTCCACGGCGGCAGCAGCCTCGGCCTGAATGCGCGCCAGTTCCGCGTACGCGTCCTCCGCGGCGGCGTCGGCCTCCTCCCGGGCCTGCTGATGTTCCCGCGCCCGGGTCTCGGCACCTAGGCGGCGCCGTTCCTCCTCGCCCCGCAACCGTTCCGCTTCGGCTACCTTCGCGAGCGCCTCGGCGTGCGCCTGATCGACCTCGGCGGCGACCGCCTCGACATCGGTCACCGAGGCGATCGTCTCGGTCATGGTTTCGAGGAACCCGCGGAGCTCCGCGAGACGGTTCGGTAGCTCTTCGAGCTGCACACCGAGGGTGGCCCGGGCCATCGACACCGGCGCCGACGCCCCACCGTCATCCCCGGCGACTGACGGTGCGGTCTGCCCCGCGCCGACGGTCGCGAGCCGTCGACGCTCCTTCCACGCGTTGCCCTTGTTGTGCACCAGGCCCCCGGGATCGGCCTGCCCGCAGTACTTGGACGGCCTGCCCGTCTTCGGATCGTCCAGGCTGGGCCGGGTGCATCCGCCGGGGAACTCGCACATGCCCCGGCGCGCGCCCTGGCCGTCGTTGGTCGTCACCGCACCGAGTCTACTCGTTTCGTCGCTTTCGCATCTATATCCCGTTTAGTTTCGTCTACTAGATACGTAACTCGGCTTCAGGTAGGTGAGATCGCGGGTGGCCGGCGCCCCGTTGCGCAGCTGCCGCCCCCCACCACGTCGACGGATGACTCGGACCGAGGGTGCAGGTCAGGGCACAATCACAGGTATGAGTCCGGCTGATCGCGCCTCGGGGTCGGGCGATCGATGTCGTGTGGGTCCGTTACTCGTCCGGTGCCGGCGGTTCGGACGCGGCCCGGAGCTGCTCGAGCGTCAGGGACACCGTGGTGCTGCGGACCGCACCGAGGCGGGAGCGTGCCACGGGGAGCGCTTCGAAGGCGGTCGACATGCCCAGCGCCCACGGCGCCGATTCGACCGGGGTCAGCCCACACCGCCCGAAGTGGTCCGCCAGCCGGCCGATGGCACTGTCGAGCGTGGCGATGTGCGCGGAGTCCGCGTCGGGATCTGTGTCGAAGGCGGGGGCGGAGCCGGTGCAGTCCGCCGGGTAGGGCCACGTGAGTACCATCCCGGTGGGCAGCATCCGATGAATCGTCTCGGCCACCAGCCACAGGCCCAGGTCGTGGCCCCGCAGGGGTTCGGTGACGAACGCGATGTTCGGGATCAGGACCGCCTCGGTGACGACGGTCAGGGTCTCGAACTGTTCCTCGACCTGCTCGGCGAGTTGATTGCCGTCGAACAACCCGGCCAGCATCTCGTGATCGCCATCGAATTGATCCAGGCACAATGCGATCGGATCCGCGGTGCCGAGACGGATCACCGTGAAGTCGAGTGAGCCGACGACCACGCCGCCTACG
This sequence comes from Rhodococcus sp. NPDC057014, assembly GCF_042673295.1. Lineage (NCBI taxonomy): Bacteria > Bacillati > Actinomycetota > Actinomycetes > Mycobacteriales > Nocardiaceae > Rhodococcus > Rhodococcus sp. NPDC057014. The sequence goes on along the minus strand of NZ_JBHUSF010000288.1, from coordinate 1,893 downwards.
TCGTCGATGTCCACCGTCATCACCAGTTCGGCGAACCAGTCCAGGCAGGCGTCGAGGTCGCTGTGACCGACACTCCGGAACTTCACCCGCGGCGCAAACAGCTCGACGGCGCCCAAGCCCTCTTCCTCGGCCAGATCCGCCAACGCGGCCAGCGACAGTGACACCAGAAGACCTCCATCATCGGGCGGACCGAGTCCGAACCCTGCCACTATCGCGCATCACCGTGCCCTGGCGCCGAACAACCACCGTCGGCACCACGGAACTTCACCGCGACTGGCTGCCGCACCCCGGTAGGAAGAGTGTGCGCCCGGGTCGGTGCTCGTCGATGTCCGGTCGATCGACTTCGGGAGGATGCCGTGATACTTTAGGTCCACAAGGGAGCAAATGCTCTGGTGGGCAGCAGTTTTCGATCTTGCCGATAATCTATCTTATGACATTTTCGCTGGTGGGGGCGGATTGCGTTCTGCTCCAGTCATCACTCCGCGCCCGCTCATTTTACCCGGGCGAACTCGGGAGCCCAGACTGCAACTGGCGGAGCCGCCGATCATCGATCCGGCGAAGTTGCGGCGGCCGCCGACCGGCGTCACGTCGAGGCCGAGCGGTACCGTACCGGTTTCACCGCAGGCGCTCTCGGAGACGGGCCCCTCAGGTCGTGACCGCGACCGCGCCGACCGAGGCGCAACCGGGGCACAGGACACCGTCACCGATCTCCCACCCGTTCAACCGGGCCATCGCAGCGGCGAAGGACCGCTCGACCTCCCGCGACCGGTACACGTGATCGCAACGGCTGCACGAGAAAACGGTGTGCGGCGGGCGCATGGTTCTCACATCGCCTCCCGTTCACCGAACAGTATCTGCTGCCACCAGTTCGCCAGCGGGCTCGGCTCCGGCCAGCGCACCGGTTCACCCAGCACCAGCGGGACCTCGACTGTGGGATCACCCTGTTGCTGCTGATGTCGATCGTCGTGGCGCACAGCAGCACACCTCCCCTCGACTCCGGCACCCGTCACCCGACGAGCGCAGTCACTGTGCACACCAGAAATTAGCACTCGCCCCTCCCCAGTGCCAGTATTTGCCAGCCAGTTGCGCACGCATGGGAAATTGGTAATCAATGATTGCGAGCGCCAATGTCGACGGCATCGAGCCATAACCGAATCGGGACGCGCTGGCGCAGCGAAGGTTTGCTCTACCTCGTCGACGCGAGGTTCCGGTTCCGGTTGCGAGCGTGCGATGGCTGTAAAATAGCTCGGCTGGGCCGCCTGCGGTCCCGCCGATCTCGGTCGATGCTGTTGCCGCGTCGGCGGAGTCGCCGTTGCCCGGTCCGATGAAGGAGGATCATGACCACCGCCGCCCGTCCGTTCGCCTCCGAACCCGCGCGCAATTCCTCCCCCACTGCTCCCACCCCGCGCCGCGGGACGCGCCTGTCCGATGCGGCGATCATGTTCGGCGCCCTGTCCATCGTGACGTTCTGGTTATTCGGGTTCGGCATCATCCTCGGTGGGGCCGCCCTCGTCACCGGCGGATTGAGCCTTCGGCGCCCGGACGCCACCGGCAATGAATCCACATCCCTGGAAGCGCTGCTCGGCATGCTCGCCGGAGTGTTCGGCATCGCGGCAGGTCTGATGTTCCTGGTCTGCGCGCTACCCCATTTCTGACAACTCACGCGTGTGCGCACACCGACGTCGCCGTCCGACCGCGCCGCAGACACCATGATCCACCGGTCGAACGGTCCGGGATCACCCACTCGACCAGGCCTGGCGCGGCCCGTCACGGCGGCGGGCGTTGCGCGCGCAGCTGCGCGTTGTCGGTTTCCAGACGGGCGTTGTCGGCTTCGAGTTCCCCGGTACGGCGCTCGAGGTCGAGGACGTGGCCGATACCGACCAGGTTGACGCC
>NZ_JBHUSF010000287.1:0-12199 GCF_042673295.1 Rhodococcus sp. NPDC057014 | reverse complement strand
GGCGTGTGCCAGTGCAGGCGCTCGGCCTGGGTCGCCCAGAATGCGAGTCGGTCCTCGTCTGCGGCAGCCTGGAGTTCGGGTCCGGCGTTCGCAGTGGCGGTGAACTCGGGGCTCGGCGCGTACGCCGCTAGTTCGGAGGTTTCTGCTGCGCTGGTCACTGTGACTGCCTCTTTCTCGACTGCTGTGAATGCGGAGTGGCATGTGGAGGAGGAATCCACCAAGGGACAGAAATCGCATGTCCAACACTGTCGTCGCCGACGGTGTCGGTTCGCCCGGTCGGCGGTCGGCGGCCAGGCTGCGCGGGTAGAGATAGCTCGACCCGCCGCGACACGGTGGTGTCGCGGCGGGCTGTTCTCCGAACAGCGCTGTGGCGCCGATGTGGGAGGGAAAGCTCCGAGTAACTTCCCCTCCCACGGTCCAGCCGGTGTCCAACGGCTGGAGCAGGATGCCGGCATCCGGTCAGGCTGGGGGCGCGGATGCCGGCAAGTTCACGGCCGTCAGTCGATCTTGACGGCGAACCGGCGCAGCAACTTCGTCGCCGCGATGTAGGCCGATGCGCTGAACGGCCACTGCGAGACGATCTTGCCGCTTCCGGCCTGGAAGTAGTTCCGGGTCGTGGCCCACACGGTCTTACCCAACGCGCTCTGTACCCAGTCGTTGTAGATCAGGAACGCCGAGCGCCGCACCGAGATCTTGGTGCGGCCCTTCTTGACGGCGCGGGAGATCAGCCCGGCAGCGAAGCCGGCCTGCGCCTCGTAGAAGGACACCAGCGGAATAGAATTGGTGTTCGGGCCGTACATGATGAAGAAGTTCGGGAACCCGGGCACCATCATCCCGAGGAAGGCCTCGGGCTCTCCTTCCCAGTGGCCGTGCAGGTCGGCACCGTTCTCGCCTCGAACCCGGTAGTTGCCGAGGTAGTTCGCTGCGTCGAACCCGGTTGCGAGGATGATGACATCGAGGTCGTGCTCGTCGCCGTTGGCGTCGACGGCGCCGGTGCGCGTCAGACCCTTGACCCCGTGCGGCACGAGGCTGACCTTGGGACTCTTGAGCGCCGCGTAGTAGGTGTCGCTGACCACAGTGCGCCGGGCCTCGTAGGCGAATTTCGGGGTGACCAGCTCCATCAGATCGGGGCGGTCGCCGAGTTCGTGCTGCATGAAAGCCAGCGACTGTTGACGCTTGATCTTGTTGGTACGTCCGTCGGAGCGAGCATGGCTGGCCCGGTATTGCCGCTTGTCGTAGTCGGCGTACAGCTTGAACCGCCGCCAGGCGTAGATCGGTGCGAAGCGGTTGAGCTTGCGCTCCTGGTCGGTGAAGTCCCGGCTGTTCTTGGGGAGTAACCAGTTGGGCTCGAGCTGGAAGATCTTCACTTCCGAGCCGGCCTTTTCGGCCTCGGTGACGACCTGGACTGCCGACGAGCCTGTGCCGACCACGCCGATCGACTTGTCGGTCAGATCGAGGCCGTCGATCCATCGCGAGGTGTGGCACAGGGCGCCCTCGTAGTCGTTCTCGCCGCGGGCGAACGGCGGAACCAACGGGATGTTGAGGAAGCCGACCGCGCTGATGACGGACATGAACCGTCCGTGATCGGTGCCGGATTCGGTGGCCACGATGTAGTCGTGGTTCTCGTCCGACCAGGTCACGCTTTCGACCTTCTCGTTGAAGAGGATGTGCTTGTGCAGGTCCCACTTACGGGCGACGTGCTCGAGGTAGCCCTGCAGTTCCTGCCAGCCGGCGTGGGTGCGGCTCCAGTCGTAGCGCTCGTAGGAGAACGAGTAGATGTGGGACTCGAGGTCGACCTCGGCGCCCGGGTACCGGTTGTGCCACCAGGTCCCACCGAGTCCGGGGGACTGCTCGAAGATGATGAAATCCTCGATCCCCTTCTTTTTCAGCGCGATCGCGGCTGCGATGCCGCTGAATCCGGAACCGATGATGGCAACTCGTGCTGTGGTCCGCCCGCGTGCGCTGGGTGCCATGGCGTTCTCCTGTCTGAAGGCTTGGTACTGGGGCCGGAGTCTGGGACCTTGTGGACCAACCCCAAACCTCTATTGGTTCAGTATTTAGGCCTTTAAGGTGGATGTCAATCCCGGGAGGGAAATTTGCTGATGCTGAGGGGTTTTTCGGGGGTGGCCGGGATGGATCGGCTCCCCGGGGTGGTGCGCGTGTGAGCGTGGCCGGGATCGGATCTCCGAGACCCGACCACGCGGCGTCGCTACTTGATCTGGGCGGTCCAACCGCCGTCGACGACCAGGTCGACGGCCGTGATGAAGGACGCCTCGTCGGACAGCAGGAATGCAATTGCGGCCGCGATGTCCTCGGGGAGGCCCAGCCTGCGCAACGGTGTCCGGTTCTCCATGTCGGTGCGGCGCTCGGGTGCGCGCTCGTAGAGGTAGTCGATCATCGGGGTGAGGATCGCTCCCGGGCACACGGTGTTGGCCCGAATTCCCTCGGGGCCCAGCTGCAACGCCAGGGCATGGGTCAAGGAGACCACCGCGGCCTTGCTCACCTGGTAGGCGTCGAGGGGAGAATCCATCCCGCGGACCCCGGCGGTGCTTGCCACATTGACGATGCTGCGGCCGCGACCCCGGCGCAGATGAGGGATCGCTGCCCTGATCACCTTCCGCAGCCCGTGCAGGTTGATACCGAGGGTGGTGTCCCAGATCGACTCCTCGATGTCGAACGTCGACCCGTCGCGATCGAAGAACGCCACACCCGCCGCATTGACCAGGTAGTCCAGGCCGTCGTCGGAGAAGGAGGCGAACAGGTCGTCGAAACGCTCGCCGGCGAGAAGGTCGAACGCCACGTACTCCACGCCGCTGGGCAGATCGTCGACTCGTTCCTTGACGTCGGTGGCCACGACCCGGACACCGTCCTTGGCCAGGCGATGCACCGTCGCCAGCCCGATTCCACCGGCGGCTCCGGTGACGAGCGCAGTCCGGGTCATCGCACGAGCTCCTGATCGAAGGCGCGAGCGAGCCGTGAGCCGGCGAACTCCATGGCAGCGGTGGCCGCGGGAAACACCTCGTCGAGCCCGAAGAAGCCGTGCACCATGCCGGGTGTCTGGTGCACCTCGACCGCGACGCCCGCGGCCTGTGCCGCTTCGGCGTACAGCTCGCCCTGTGGGCGGATCGGGTCGCATTCGGCCAGAATGACCGTGGTCTCGGGCAGCCCGCTCAGATCGGCGGACAGGACGTCCACCCGGGGGTCCTGTGCGAAGTCCGGGGAGGGCAGGTAGTTGTCCTGGTGCCACTGCATCTCGTCGCGTTCGAGCATGACGGCCTGGTACTCGCCGTCGAATCCGCGGTCGAGATCGCAGGTGGTGACCGGGTAGACGAGCAGCTGGTGAAGAGGACGCATCTTGCCGGTGTCGCGCACGTGCAGGGTCACGGCGGCGGCGAGGTTGCCGCCGGCGCTGTCGCCGGCGATGGCAACGCGCGAGGTGTCGACCGGCAGCTGGGCGTCGCCGCTGATCGCCCATTCGAGGGCGTCGATCGCATCGTGGACAGCAGTGGGGAAACGGTAGTCGGGACCACGGCGGTAGTCGACCGACAGCACGGCACTGCCGGAGGCGGTCGCCAGCAACCGAGTGGCGACATCGTGGGAGTCGATGCTGCCGAGTAACCAGCCGCCACCGTGGAAGTACACGGTCAGCGGCAGGTCGGTCGCCTCGCTGGGCAGGTAAAGCCGGCCGCGGATCCTCTCACCATCGCGCGTGGGAATCTCGACGTCGACGGTGTGATGGATCGCGGGCTTGGTCAGCGCCCCGAAGGTGTCTTCGAAGTTCTGCCGCGCGGTCTCCACCGGCAACAGGTGGGCGTTCGGTCGCCCCGACGCACGGGAGTCGTCGATCATCTTCTGGGCGATGGGATCCAATGGCATGGCGGTCCTTTCATGGACAAGGGTGTTAGACACGTTCGTAGTAGCGGCGGGTTTCCCAATCGGTCACCGTGTGGGAATCGAAGGAGGTCAGCTCCGCCTGGGCGGAGGCGACGAGATGCTCGTAGACCTCGTCGCCGAAGGCGGCACGCGCCATCTTGTTCTTGGCGAACAGATCGATCGCACGGTGCATCGACGTCGGCACGAGTTCGACCTCGCGCCCTTCCCAGGCATTTCCGCTGAAGATCGCGGGCGTCGGCAGTTGGCGCTCGATGCCGTCGAGCCCCGCGGCGATGGTGCCCGAGTAGGCGTAGTACGGATTGACATCGGCACCGGGTATCCGGTTCTCGACCCGGTAGGACGGTCCGTGCCCGACCAGGCGGAAGGCGCACGAACGGTTGTCCTCGCCGAGTGCGATGGCCGATCCAGCGAACTGGTCAGGCTGAAACCGCTTGTACGAGTTGACTGTCGGGGCGAACAGAAGGCTGACATCGACGGCGTGCTCAAGTTGGCCGGCGACGAACGAGCCGAACTTCGCCGACATTCCCCCTTCGGGGGTGTCCGACCAGCACAGCGGCTTGCCCGTTTCGGTCGACCACATGCTCACGTGCAAATGGCAGGACGAGCCGACGTCGTCGATCTTCGGCTTGGCCATGAACGTCACCGTCAAGTCGGCTTGGTGCGCGAGCTGCTTGATCCCGTACTTGAACAGGACATGGCGGTCTGCCATCTCGAGGGTGTCGCAGTAGTCGAGGGTGATCTCCTGCTGCCCGAGACCCCACTCGGGTTTCGACGATTCGACCGAGATCCCGAATGCCGGCATCTGGTTTCGGATCTGGCGAATGAACCAGTCGTCCCGCCCGGACTGGATCATCTGATAATCGGATCGGTAGTTCGAGAGCATCTTCAGGTCCTGATAGCCCGCCTGCCAGGCATCGTTGGGTGCGACGGCGGCGAGGAAGAACTCGAGTTCCGAGGCGAACTTGAACGCCAACCCTTCCTGCTGGGCGCGCTCGATCTGCCGCTTCAAGATGGTGCGCGGCGCCACGCTGAGCATCGTGTCCGAGCCGCACTCGTAGGCGTCACAGATCACCAGCGCGGTGTTCGGCTCCCAGGGCACCCGCCGCAGGGTGGTCAGGTCCGGAACCAGCCGGATGTCGGCCCACCCGTTCGCGGAGTTCGACACCGGCAGGTTGAGCGGAGTCATCTCGAGGTCGACGGCGAAGATGAAACTACTCGCGTTGATCCCGTCGCCGCTCAGGCCCAGCGACCGGAACGCCTGGATTGTCAGGCGCTTGCCGACCAGGCGCCCGTATGGGTCCGGGGTCGCACAGACGACCGTGTCGATCTCCCCGGCGGCGGCGAGTGCCTCGAACTGATCGAGGTCGAGGGTCTGAATGTGTGTGCTCACTGGTGCTCCAGGTGTCGGGACAGTTCCCAGTCGGTGATCGAGTTGTGCATCCACTGCTCGAATCGTTCGAGTTCGGCCCGCCGGGTCGCGGCATAGGACTGGGTGAAGGTCTTGCCGAGTAGGTCGGCGGCAAGCGCCGACGACTCGAACAGCGCCACGGCCTGAGCAAGATTGCTCGGCAGGTCGACCGCGCCGGCATCACGTGATCCGGAGTGGGGCAGGTCGAGGGATCGCTGGAGGCCGTCGAGACCCCCGGCCAGCAACGCATCGGCGACGATGTAGGGGTTGGCATCCGCGCCGGGACGGCGGTGTTCGACGCGCGCCGACCCGATCCCGCCGAGAAGCACGCGGCAGGCCACGTTGCGGTCGTCGTATCCCCAGGCTGCCTTCTCCGCAACGAACATTCCCGGCGCGATGCGCTTGTAGGAATTGACGAACGGATTGAACATCAGCGCCAGGTCAGGCATCGAGCTGACCAGGCCGGCGAGATAGTGACTGCCCTCCGGGGAGAGCTTGCCGGGTTCGGACGCGAAGACGTTCTGGCCGCCGCGGGCGAGGCTCGAGTGGACATGCCCGCCGGCGCCGGACTTGTCGGCGAACGGTTTGGCCATGAAGCTCGCACGAAGTCCGTGCTCGGCGCACAGATCACGCAGGTACTGGCGTGCACGCGCGGCGTTGTCCGCCGCCCGCAGTGCGGGCTGCGGGGTGAGAGTGAACTCGAAGAACCCGGGCCCGAGTTCGGCGTGGAAGGCCTCAATCTCGATGTCGATCTCGTTCATCCGGTCGATGAACTGCTGGGCGAAGCGGTCGATCTCCGCGGAACGGGTGAGGCTGTAGGCGTTCTCCGTCGTGCCGAAGGGCTGGAACCGCGTCAGATCGCCGCGCTCGCAGTCCTTGTTCTCCTCGAAGATCCACACCTCGTACTCGTAGCCGAGCACGGGCTCGAGATCGAGTGCACGGTACCGCTCGATCAGCGACTTGAGCACCGCACGAGGCGACGCCTCGAAAGGACGCCCATCGGCGGTGACGTGATCTCCGATCACCGCCTGCGTCCCCGGACGCCACGGCAGATCGATCCGGGTGCTCTCGTCGGGCACGAGTGCCATGTCGGGGTAGCCGTTCTCGGCGTTGCTGAACGGCGTGTCGGTCACCTCGTCGGTCAACGAGAGACCGTAGATGATCGTGCAGAAGGCAAGACTCGCAGGACTGACCGTCTTGTCCGACTTGACGAGCTTGCCGCGCAGGCCCAGGTCGTAGTCGGGAACCTCGAGCTGCGTCATCGAAACGTGATTAGACATGGTTCTGGTCCTTCGGGCGGAGTTCAGGGTCGCGTCCGACACGGCGGTAGACGGCATCGGGGACGAGTGAGGGGTGTTTGTAGACCCACCAGGTGCAGGTGGCGTCGGCACGGCTCTCCGGCCAGGTCGGTGGGTCGATGACTCTGGTCGGGTAGCCGAGGCGGTCGATGGGGATGACCTCGTTGAGCAGACAGCAATGGACGCAGTAGGAGCAGATGCCGCGTTTGTTCCACGCCCAGTCATGGGGTTCGGTGGTGACGGCGAAGCCGAAGGGGGCATCGGCCCGGGGCTGGTCGGCGGTGATGTCGGGATCGAGCGAGCGACCGCCGGACCCACACGGAGCGAATCGGAAACCGATGCGATCGGGCTCGTCGATCAACTCGATGTCACCCTGTCGGGAGACCCCGGTCAGGTGGGCATGGAATCCGTCGACGATGGCGACCATCAGTTGGTGCGCCGATTCGTTCCAACTCTGGTTCGTCAGTGAGTAGCGACGGGCATGGATGTCGTACCAATCGCCCATCAGGAAATTCCACAGGTCGCCGAGTGACGACTCACCGATCAGGCGGACCGCGATGTCGATCGTTCCGGAGATACGGTCGACCGCCCGGTCGTGGATACCCAACCAGACCAGTCGAGCATTCTCGATGCTTCCCGGCGCCGCGGGGTCGTTGCGGCGGCACTGTTCGCTCGCCACGTCGACGGCCTGGACGAACTGTCCCCATTCGGCCTCGATGCCGGCCATCGCCGTCTCACCGATCAGATCGGTGAGACGGCGAACCGCCGCGTCGACGTCGTCCGCCGAAGCGCCGTGTGTCGTCATCCACTCGATCGCCCGGTCCGGCCACTGTTCGTAGATTTCGCGCAGTTCCTCGGCCTCGAGGACGGTGACCTCGACCAGAGCGGCCGCATCGTCGCACAGCCCTCGGCGGAACCGGTCGACGGCGGTGCGGAAGGTCCCTTGGGCCAGTTCTTCCCAAGTGCCGACGCGTGCGTTTCTCCCGAGTGACGCCTCGTACGCCACCACGGGTGAGACTGGCTTCAGGGTGCTCATGTGAGGGTGAATCCTCCATCGATGCGAAGATCGGACCCGGTGATGAAGCGGGCCTGATCGCTGAGCAGGAAGACGACGGCATCGGCGATCTCCTCCGGCCTGGCGAAACGACCGAGCGGAACGCGCGGCACCAGGGAGGGTGGGAGACCGTCGGTGTTCTCGTGCGCGGCCGCCAGCGCCATCGGCGTGGCGACGAAGCCCGGCGAGACACTGTTGACGCGCACCCCGTCGGCGGCGAATGCCCGGGCCGCGGACTGGGTCAGCATGGCCAGCCCGGCCTTGGACGCGGCGTACTGGGGAGTCGGGTCCGGGTTGCTCAACGCGACCACCCGGGCGCCTTCGATCGAGGTCACATTGACCACCCCACCGGACTCGGATTTGCGCAGCAGATCCCCGGCCGCATCGATGACGTTGTAGGCACCGACGAGGTTCACTTCCAGGCACCGCAGCCACGACTGGCGGGAGACGTTCGCGAATCCGGTGTCGTCGAGCACCCCCGCACAGTTGACGAGGTAGCTCAACCCGTCCGGGCCGGTGTTCTCGGTGATCACCGCCCGCAACGCGGCGATGTCGGTGACGTCGGCCGCGCAGCGCACCTGCAGGTCGGCGGGAATCCCGGGAAAGTACTCGGGCTCACGCAGGTCCAGGCAGATCGTGCGGATCCCGGCGGCCAGGAGCGTACCGGCGGTGGCGCGACCGATACCCGAGGCGGCCCCGGTCACCAACGCCACCTGCCCGGTGAACGTCAGCGGTAACGACCGCCGATCCGGCACGCTCGCGGTCATGATTGACCATACCTTTTGGCGTGCTCGTCCAGCGCCGCCGCGAAGCATTCGCGGGGTGCGCGGATCACTCCGGCGCCGATCTGGCCCCCGTCCCGACCGGCGAGACCGACATCCATGACCGGCAGGACGGCGGTGTCGAGGACCTTGCGGGCATCGACACCGGTGGGGGTGCCACGGAAACCGAACAGTGCAATGCGGTACGTGCTGTTCTCGCCGTGGGTGATCTCGTACATTTCCCGGTTGCGTTCGATCATCACCTCGGGGGAGCCGCCCTGGTAATCCTGCAGCGACAAGGCGCAGGCCTGCGCGAAGCCGCCCAGTCCGACGGTCTCGGTGATCGGGCTCTCGCCGCCCATCCAGGTGATCTCGTCCTCGGTGTGCCCGGCGAACAGCTTGCCCTGGTGGATCGGCGGCGGTCCTTCGAACCAGGTGTTGCCGAGGCCGGCGAGTTTGATCGCGAAACCGCGGCAGCTGAACGCCATCGCGGAGACCAGCGTGGAGCCGGGGACGACCATCGCGTCCGCGGAGGCCTTCGCCGCCGCCATCGACAGCCGGAGGAAGAAGTAGTCGTTCTCGGCGAGGTGAAGCATCGTCTCGCGGACCCCCGGTACAGAGTCTTCGATCATGTCCAGCACCGGCGGCAGGATTTCCCGGTTGAACAGGATCGAGGCCGCGGCGTTGCGGCTGTGCACCTCGTCGCCCATCCGCAGCGCCCGGGCGATCAACGGTTTGAGCGCGATGCCGCCGCGGCGGCGGATCGCCTCACCGACCACCGGAGCGAGAACCGTGTTGACGTGCTCGAGCCGCTCGTGGACGCCCTCGTCGTAGCAGCCGTAGTTCAGCCGGCGCGGTTCCTTGCCCTCGTAGAAGTTGCAGAACCCGACGTTGCCGTGGGTCCGGTTCTCGACGACGAATACCGGCATCGACGCCGTGTAGATCCCGGCGAGCGAGCCGACCGCGTTGTAGTCGTGGCACGCGCCGATCTCGATGCTGCCGTCGGCGAACCGCGCGATCGCCTCGTCGCGGTCGGCGGCCAAGCCCTCGAACAGGGCGCCACCGATCAGCGCTTCACGTTGCCCACCGACGTAGGCCTCCCACGGCAGGGGAGCGCCTGAGGTGAGCACCAGGTTGTCGCGGTAGCCGGGGAGCACCTCGCGTGCGGGCCGGACGTCGACCACCCACGGGTCGGCATCGTTGAGGCGGCGAAATGCCTCGTCGTTGGCGGCCTCGACCGACCCGCCCCAGACCTCGGCGGGGACAGTCGCGAGATCGTTCGCGGTCACCATGCGGTGACACCACCGTCGACGAGCAGGGTCTGGGCGGTGATGAAGGAGGCACGCGGGGACAGGAGGAACTCCACAGCCTCGGCGACTTCCTCCGGCTCACCGATCCGCTTGAGCATCGCGTAGCCGGCGCTGACCTCTTCACCGCCGGACACGCGCGCCATCGACGGGCTCATCGGGGCCCGGATCACGCCGGGGGCGACGTTGTTGACCCGGATGCCGCGCGGGGCGAGTTCCTCAGCCAGGTAGCGGGTGTAGGCGGCGATACCGGCCTTGGTGGCGCCGTACACCGAGGCGCCGCGGAACCGGCCGAAGTGCCCGGTGAGGCTGCCGACGTTGACGATGGCCGAGCCCTCGGTCAGCAAGGGTGCCGCGACGTCGATGACCCGAGCCATGCCGGCGATGTTCACCTGGAACATCAACTCCAGCTTGGCCTCGTCGAGCTCGCCGAGGAACGAGTCCCGAAGGATGCCGGCGCAGTTGATCACACCCGCGAGCGTCTCGCCTCCGGATATCACCGAATCGACGGCGCTCTCCACACTTTCGCGACTGGTGACGTCCATCGCCACGGCGATGGTGCCCTCCAGTCCCTCCTGGCCCGGATCGAAGGCGTCGATCGCCTGCTTCACATCCGCCGCGACCGGGATGTAGTTGCTCTGCAACAGCCGACGACAGATCGCCTGACCGATGACCCCCGCGCCGCCTGTGACGATTACCTTGTTGCCCACTTCAGGTTCCTTTCCAAACACGTGACCGTGGTCACCACGATGAGCCCAGTCTCACCAACAAAGGACGATTGGTCAAGTTTTTAGGTCTTTTATTTGCATGACTGTGACGGACACCTGGTTGTCGTGTTGGTCTAAAGGCTGGAGCAAATAACATGAGGGTGGGTGGTGCGCTAGATTGGGGCGAGGGGAAGGAGCCTCGTATGACAACAGCCACGGCATCGCCGTCCGGATTCGGTCCGATCCGGCAGATCCCTGCACACGAACTCGTCGTCGATCAGATGCGCCGGGCGCTCGAGCTGGGTCAGTTCCGGCCCGGCGACCGGCTGCCCACCGAGCGGGAGCTGTCGGAAATGCTCGACGTCTCGCGCACCGTGGTGCGGGCCGCGGTGGCGGTGCTCGAGCGGGAAGGCCTGATCGCCGTTCGCCGCGGGCGCGGCGGCGGATTCACCGTGCAGGCTCCCACCTACGACCCGGCCGAGACCCGCCGGCTGATGCGCCAGAACAAGACCGCGGTCCGCGATGCATTCGACTACCGGATCGTGGTGGAGACCGGGGCGACCCGTCTGGCCGCGCTGCGCCGTCGAGCAGCCGACCTCACGAAGCTGCGAACGTTGCTCGAAAGTATGGACAGCGCCCTCGACGCCGCGATGCAGGACCAGTCCGCGCACCGGGTCACCGAGTTCCAGACTCTCGACTCCGCGTTCCACATGGGGATCGCCCAGGCCTGCCGCAACGACTATCTGCTCGAGTCGGTGGCCGACGCACGACGCAAGATGTGGCTTCCGACGGGAGCGATCTTCGGCCGCCTCGAGCCCAACGCGAACGACCATCACGAGGCGATTCTGGAGGCCATCGAGAGCCGCGACCCGGAGGTCGCGGCCGCTCAAATGGAAGAGCATATCCTCGGCACCAGGAACACGCTCGAATCCTGGCTCAAGCGCTGACTGCGGCGTCGGGCACCTCCGGAAGGGTCTGGCCCCCGTCGACGGTCAGTGTCTGACCGGTTACGAAACCTGCGCCCTCACTGGCGAAATACAATGCGGCGTGCCCGATGTCGGTAGTGGCACCAAGTCGACGTTGCGGGATGCACGCTTCCATCCGGGCGATGGTGTCGGCGCCGAGACCGTCGAGTCCCTCGGTGCGGATGCTGCCGGGAAGGACTGCGTTGACGGTGATCTTGCGTGAGGCGAGTTCCAGTGCTGCCGAGCGGACGAATCCCAGCTGGGCGGCCTTGCTGGCCCCGTAGTGGCTCAACCCGGGAAATCCGGTGGTCGGTCCGGTGATCGACGAGGTCACCACGATCCGGCCGCGGCCGGATCGCGTCAGCGCATCCAGGCACGCTTGGACGCTGAAGATCATGCCGTGCACGTTGGTGGCGAATACATCGTTGAGCTCGGCCGGGGTGATCTGCTCGAGCGTGTTTTCCGGGTAGATTCCGGCGTTGGCGCACAACACATCGAGGCCGCCGAGCAGCCCTTCGGCTTCGGCGGCCATCCGGGTACACGATCGGCGGTCGGCGACATCGGCGACCACTGTCGAGACCGTCGCGCCGAGTTCGGCCAGCCGTGCGCGGGCCTTCTCCAGCTTCACGGGGTTGCGGCCCGCGATCGCGACCTGGGCACCGGCGGCGGCGAACACCTCCGCGATGCCCAGCCCGATGCCCTGGCTGCCGCCGGTCACGAGCACGTTCATCGAGTTCGAAGTCTGCTTCATCATTTCCTCTTCCGGTTGCTGGTCATGACCGTGTGTGGCCCCCTCGCCGCGACG
>NZ_JBHUSF010000286.1:0-12260 GCF_042673295.1 Rhodococcus sp. NPDC057014 | reverse complement strand
GGCGCGGGTGTGGGCGCGCCGGGCGGCGGGACGGCCCCGCTGGTGCCGGGAGTCGTTCCGTCGCCACCGGTTTGACCGCTCCACGTCGGCACGCCGGCCTGACCGCCGATCGGGTCGGGCCACGGGAAGTCTTCCCAATCGGTGTCGTCGAGTGCGCCGTCCATCGTGTCCTTCCAGATGTCCGACGGCAGACCCGAACCGTAGATCAGCCCGCCCCAGCTGTTGTTGATGGCGGTGGCGTCGGCCTTACCGATCCACACAGCCGTCGACAGCGACGGCGTGTAGCCGACCATCCAGGCGTCCTTGTTCTCACCGGTGTCGCCGAGTTGCGCCGTGCCGGTCTTCGCCGCGGACGGGCGTCCCCCCGCCAGCGCGTGGCCCCGCGAGTACGAGGCGATCGGCATCAGTGCCTGGCTGATGTTGTCGGCGACGGCCGCGTCGAGTCGCTGCTCGCCGGGACTGGGCGCCCGGTCGAGGAGCACGACACCGTCGGCGGTCACGACGCGCTGCACGAAATACGGCTGGTGATACACCCCGGACGCCGCGAGCGTCGCATACGCGGACGCCATGTCGATCGGTCGCGACAGGTACTGGCCGAGGACGATGCCGCCCTCCGGTTCGCCGCCGTTCTCACTGAGCGTCTTGCCCTGCACCCCGGGAATGAAGTCCGGGATGCCCGCCTTGTGGGCGGCGTCGGCGATGGCCTGCGGGCCGTTGTCCATCGACATCATCAACCGGTAGAAGCTCGTGTTCAGCGACCGCTTCGTCGCCTCCGCGATGGTGCACGTGCCGCAGGATTCGCCCTCGACGTTGCCGATCTGCACACTGCCGACGGTCAGCGGGGCACTGCTGAACCGGGCCGATAGGGGGATGCCCTGATCGAGAGCGGCGGCCAGGCCGAAGACCTTGAACGACGACCCCGTCTGCAGCGGCGCCTGCGCGTAGTCGAAGCCGGCGCCGTCCTCGCCGCCGTAATACGCGCGCACACCGCCGGTGCGCGGGTCGATGGACACGACCGCGGTCCGCAGCGCCGGATCCTCACCCTCCAGGTTGTCGTGGACGGCGTCGATCGCGGACTGCTGCGCCTTCGGATCGATCGTGGTGGTGATCTGCAGGCCCTCCGTGTTGAGGGTCTGCTCGGAGATCCCCGCATCCGACAACTCGCGCAGCACCTGGTTGCGGATCAGGCCGTCGGGGCCGGGCGCGGAGTTGGCGTCGGTGGGCCGGTTGGACGGCGCCGTGACCGGGAACTCCGTGGCACTGCGATCCTGCTGACTCAGCACACCCATCGAGACCATGCCGTCGAGCACGTAGTTCCACCGCGCCTGCAACTGGTCGAGATTCGCTTCCGGGTCGAGGTACGACGGACTCTGGATCACCGAGGCGAGCACCGCGCCTTCGGCGACGGTGAGGTCGGCGACCGGCTTGTCGAAGTACGCGCGCGACGCCGCCTCGATGCCGTACGCGCCGCGACCGAAGTAGATGGTGTTGAGGTAGGCGGCGAGGATCTCGTCCTTGGACCATTCGCGGGCCATCTTGGTGGAGATCACGAGTTCCCGCATCTTGCGATACACGTTGCGGTCCGCGCCGACCAGCACGTTCTTGACGTACTGCTGCGTGATCGTCGACCCGCCGCCCGCGCTTTCCTTGCCGAGGACGTTGTCGCGGGCGGCGCGCATGAACCCGGTGACGGAGAACCCGGGGTTGGAGTAGAAGTTGCGGTCCTCCGCCGACAGGACGGCGTCGCGGACGTGCTGCGGGATGGCGTCGAGCGCTATCTCGGTGCGGTTGCCCTCCGGCGGGATCACCTTGGTCAGCTCGGTGGTGCCGTCGGCAGCGAAGACGGTCGCCACCTGGTTGGTCTTCATGTCCGACGGGCGCGGGACCTCGGCGCGGATGTAACTGACCAGGAAGACGACGAGCGGGATGACCAGCAGCAGCGCGATCACCACCAGGCTCACCCGGCGGACCGTGCGCCACCGCGTGCGCTTCTTCCTGTCCGGTGGTGGGGTGGTCGTCTCGGCCGAACCGTCGTCCGCGGGCGGTGTGTCTCCCGGATCGGAGGCACGATTGTCCGTCGCGTCGTTGCCTGAACTCACTTACACACTCCCGGTCAGTTATCCGGTCACGGAGGATCGTCGCACCCACCCGTACGTATGTTATGTGAACGACCGGAGGCGTGGCGTGCGGCGCGCTATCGCTCAGCAACTATCCGTACCGACCGGACTGTTTCAGCGCACCCGCTTCCGGGCGGTGATCGCCAGCCCCGACAGCACCAGGCACCCGAGCAACACCAGCGCGGGGGTGACGCCGGGGTCGCCGCGGAACACCTCGACGACCGCGGCGACGAACGCCATCACCGTGAAGAACCCGAGGATCCCGATGAGGACCTCGAGCCGCTGCCGCTTCGCCACCGGATGCACGACCGAACCCTATTCCCCTCGCTCCGCTCGACCGTCAACTCTTCACGCCGCCGGCCGTCAGGCCCGACACGATGCGACGCTGAAACAGCAGCACCATGATCACCAGCGGAATGGTGACGATCGTGCCGGCCGCCATGATCGCCGCGTACGGCACGACGTGCGGGTCGTTGCCGGAGAACCGGGCGATCGCGACCGTGACCGGTTCGGTGGCGTCGCTGGAGAGCTGGCTGGCCAGCAGGTACTCGTTGACGGTCGCGATGAACGCGAGGATGGCCGTGGTGAACAGGGCCGGCGCCGCGAGCGGCAGCATCACCAGCCGGAACGCCTGACCGCGGCTGGCGCCGTCGATGCGGGCGGCCTCCTCGAGTTCCCAGGGAAGTTCCTTGAAGAACGACGTCAGCGTGTAGATGGTGAGCGGCAGGACGAACGAGATGTTCGGGATGATCATCGCCTGGTACGTGCCGATCCAGCCGATGTTCGTGAACAGCTGGAACAGCGGGGTGACCAGCGCGACGACGGGGAACATCGACGCCCCGAGCACGATGCCGACCACCACGTACTTGAATCGGAACTCGATGCGGGCCAGCGCGTAGGCGGTGAAGATGCCGACGGCGAGGGCGATGACCGTGGTGATTCCGCCGATGATCATGCTGTTGACGACGGCGCGGGTGAAGTTGTTGCCGCTGCTCGTCGACAGTGCGTTCTGGAAATTCTCGAGCGTGACGTGCGTGGGCCACGGGGTGGTGTCGAACGTGTAATCCGGGTCGCGGAACGCCGTCACCATCATCCAGTAGAACGGCGCGAGTCCCCAGACCAGGATGATCGCGACGCCGACGTAGATGCGGGAGTTCTTGAACGCGAGCCGCTTCGGACGGTTCCGGGCGGGGGGTTTGCTCGGGAGTTCGAGCTCCGGGGCGCGGTGGGTCACGGCTTCGGGCCCTTTCGCTGGGCTTCCTGAGTTTCGACGGCGTTGGCGCCGAGGAATTTCACGAGCACGAATGCCACCGCGAAGATCAGGAGGAACGTGATGGTCGAGAGTGCGGACGCGCTGTTGAACCCTTGCCGCACCTGGTCGACCACGAGGATCGACACCGTCGTGGTGGCCGGGTTGCCGCCGGTCAGGATGGCGGGCAGGTCGTACATGCGCAGGGCGTCCATCGTGCGGAACAGGATCGCGACCATCAGCGCCGGCTTCACCAGCGGGAGCGTGATCTGCCGGAACCGCTGCCACGCGGAGGCGCCGTCGACCCGCGCCGCCTCGTACACGTCCTGCGGGATCATCTGCAGGCCGGCGAGGATCAGCAGGGCCATGAACGGGGTGGTCTTCCAGACGTCCGAGATGATCACCGCGAACCGGGCCGGCCAGGCGTCCGAAGTCCACAGGATCTCGGTGCCGAGGAGGCGGTTGGCGATGCCGTCGTAGGCGAAGATGAAGTACCAGAGCTTGGCGGTGACCGCGGTCGGGATGGCCCACGGGATCAGGACCGCGGCGCGCAGCAGGGCGCGGCCCTTGAACGTCTTGCCCATGATGATCGCCATCCACAGGCCGATCGCGACCTCGAGCGCCACCGTGACGACCGTGAAGAACGCGGTGTTCCCGACGGCCGACCAGAACTGGGAGCCGAGCGTGCCGGGCGGGCACGCCACCGCCACCCCGCTCGGGGACGTGCACTGCTGCAGAATCCAGTGCGTGTAATTGGTGAGTCCGGCCCAGCCGCCCTCGACGAACATGCCGGTCGACGGATCGAGTCCCGCGTCCTTCTGGAACGACATCACCACTGCCCGGACCACCGGGTAGCCGATGACGACGGCCAGCACGACGAGCGTCGGGACGACCAGCATCCACGCGCGACGACCGCTCAGCCCGGAGCTTCGCGTGTTCACGCTCTTCTCACGCGAACCGCGGCCGGGGTCGGAACCCCCGGCCGCGGTGCGGGCCGGCGCTCCACTGGTGGTCCCAGTCGGAACGGCCATGTTCACTCCTGTGCTCTACGAGCCTGCGGACTGGATACCGGACTGCATGTCCGTGATCGCCTGATCCACCGACTTCTCACCCTTGATGGCAGCGTAGGCGTTGTCCTGCACGGCCTTCGACACCGCCGGGTAGAACGGCGTGACCGGGCGGGGGACGGCGTTCTCGATCGACACCTTCAGCGTCGGCATGAACGGGAACGCCGCAATGATCTCCGGGTCGTCGTACAGTGCGGCGCGGACCGGCGGCAGCGAGCCCATGGCGATGATCCGCTGCGCCTGCTCACCCTGCAGGAACGTGAGGAAGTCGCGGGCCGTCGCCTTGTTCTCGGAGTACGCGCTGATGGCCGCGTTGTAGCCGCCGAGCGTCGAGGCGCCGATGCCGTCCTTGCCGGGCAGCGGGGCGACCGCGTACTTGCCCTTCACCGCGGACGAATCCTTGTCGGCGGTGCCGTACACGTACGGCCAGTTGCGCAGGAACAGCGCTTTGCCGTCCTCGAACGCCTTCTGGCTTTCGGGCTCCTTGAACGTGGTGTCCTGGGCCGGGATGTCGCCGTTCTTGAAGTTGTCGACCAGAACCTGCAGGCCGGCGCGGGCCTCGGGGCTGTCGACCGTGGGGGTCTTGCCGTCTTCGCCGACGAACGAGCCGCCGTAGGAGTTGATGACCTCGGCGGTGTTCACCGTCAGGCCCTCGTACGGTGCGAACTGACCGGCGTAGCAGTCGATGTTGTTGGTCTTCGCGACCTCACACGCGGCGGCCAGCTCGGTCCACGTCTTCGGTGCGGCGGGCAGCAGGTCGCTGCGGTAGTACAGCAGGCCGCCGTTGGTGTTCTTCGGCGCCGCGTACTGGGTGCCGTTGTAGGCGGCGCTGTCGACCGTGGCGGGGAGGATTCCGGTGTTGTCCACCGCGAACTCGCCGGTCAGCGGCTGCAGCCAGCCCTTCGCCGCGAATTCCGCGGTCCAGGGGACGTCGAGTGCGACGACGTCGTAGTCGGACTGCTTGGCCTGCAGGTGCTGGACCAGGTCGTCGTGCGCCTGATCGGCGTCGTTCGACTGCTCCTTGAACGTCACCTGCTCGTCCGGGTGCTCGGCGTTCCATGCGTCGATGATCTGGCGGACGACACCGGTCTCGGTGGTGTCCTTGCCCTCGACGTACGTGATGGGTCCGCGACCGTCGAGGTTCTCCGACGTGGAATCGCTGCCGCTGTCGCTCGAGCAAGCGGTGAGCGTGACCAGCGAGGCGGCGGTGGCAAACACCGCGGCGCGCCGGACCGCTCTCGAAATCTGAACCATGGAGTCTCCCCGTGGGTAAAGGTGGATGAACCCCGCCACGGTGCGACGAGATTTCGCGGCACCGCTGCGGCGTCGGAACATACTGTGGCATGGAACACCGTCGAAGTCCGGCATTACCCCCGACCTGAATCGGTCAGGAGACGCCGCGATCAGCTGAGCCGGTAGCCCTCGGACGCCGAGAACAGGTGCACCTGCGACGGGTCGACGTGCAGTTTCACCAGGTCACCCTTGCGGGGCGGGTTCCGCCAGTCGGCCCGGGCCACCAACTGCTGCGTCTCCCCGTTGACGGTGCTGCGGCCGTAGATGTAGGCGTCGGATCCGAGTTCCTCCACCACCGCCACCTCCATCGGGATGCCGGTGGTCGACAGTTCCAGGTGCTCCGGGCGGATCCCGACGACCACCTGACGCTCGTCCGTGTCGGAACGCAGCTGCCGGGGCAGCGGGATGGTCGCGTCGCCGAGCAGCACCCCGTCCGGAGTGATCGGCAGCGTGAAGAGGTTCATCGACGGCGACCCCATGAAACCGGCGACGAACACGTTCGCCGGCCGGTTGTAGAGGTCGCGCGGCGACGCGCACTGCTGCAGCACCCCGTCCTTCAGCACGGCCACCCGATCACCCATGGTCATGGCCTCGACCTGGTCGTGCGTCACGTACACCATCGTCGTCTCGAGGCGCCGCTGCAGCTGCGCGATCTGGGTGCGCGTCTGCACCCGAAGCTTGGCGTCGAGGTTGGACAGCGGCTCGTCCATCAGGAACACCTGCGGCTGCCGGACGATGGCGCGGCCCATCGCGACGCGCTGCCGCTGACCGCCGGACAGCGCCTTCGGCTTGCGGTCCAGGTACGGCTCGAGGTCGAGGAGTTTCGCCGTCTCCTCGACGCGTGTGCGGATGTCGTCCTTCGCGGCGCCGGCGAGCTTGAGCGCGAAACCCATGTTCTCGGCCACCGACATGTGCGGGTACAGCGCATAGTTCTGGAACACCATCGCGATGTCGCGTTCCTTGGGTTCCTGCGTGGTGACGTCGCGGTCACCGATGAGGATCCGCCCGCTGTGGACGTCCTCGAGCCCGGCCAGCATCCGCAGCGACGTCGACTTGCCGCAGCCGGACGGGCCGACGAGGACCAGGAACTCGCCGTCCTCGATCTTCAGGTCGAGCGTGTCGACGGCCGGCTTGTCCGAGCCGGGGAACAGGCAGGTGGCACCGTCGTAGGTCACTGTGGCCATGAACGTCGAAGTCCCTTCTACCCGGCGCCGCGCTCAGGTGCGTGAGAATGTACCTGTTGACACACTTTCTCACTCACCTGTGGGTTGGTCCGGTACGAATTCCCCTCGGTCCGAATCATGTTGGTCGCATTTCATGTACAGGTTTCTCCACAGCTGGGGATGAACGCCGTCATGAAACGGGGGCGTGGCGGCTGCGCCGCCCGTGCGCGGTTGAGGAGTGTCAGGACTCGTCAACCGCGCACGGGCGATAGCCTGCCCTGGTGAGTTCCGACAAGATGCTGACCCGCATCGGCGGGCTCCTCCGACAGGCGGAATCCACCGACAACCCGCACGAGGGCGAGGCCTTCATGGCGGCGGCCCAGCGGCTCGCCACCGCCTCCTCGATCGACCTCGCGGTGGCGCGCGCCCACGCGGCGGGCCGGGAGAAGCGGGCGACGCCCACGCAACGGCTGATCACGATCGGTGAACCCGGCAAGAAGGGTCTGCGCACGTACGCGCAGCTGTTCCTGGTGATCGCCGCCGCCAACGACGTACAGTGCGACATCGCCCAGACGTCGGCCGTCATCTACGCGTACGGGTTCGCCGGCGACATCGACGTCTGCGAGGCCCTGTACGCGAGCCTGCTGATCCAGATGGTCCGGGCGTCGGACGCCTACATCAAGTCCGGCGAGTACCGCGACGAGACGACGGTCCGGACGCGGGTCGAGACGCGTGGACGCCGCCGGGTCGCGACGCGGGTGCGACGCCCCGTCGCCGGCGTCACCGCCCGGTTGAACTTTCAGCTGGCCTACGCCGCGCGGATCGGGCAGCGCCTCGCCGACGCCAAGAAGGAGGCCGAGGAGCAGGCGGTGTCGGTGCCGGAGTCGTCGGCGGAGACGGCGCTGGTCCTGCGCGACAAGCAGCTCGAACTGAAGGACTATTACTCGGAGAACTCGCCGGCCCGCGGCACGTGGCGCGGCGGCCGGGCGTCCGCCGGACATTCGTCGAGTGCACAGCGGGCGGGGGATCGCGCCGCCCGGACCGCCCGGTTGAGCAATTCCCCCGAACTGCCTGTCGCGCGCAGGCAGATCCCGTCGTGAAGCGGCCCCGCGACACTCAGCGCACCGCCGTGTACGACGCGGAAGCGTTGGTGCGCACCATGTTCGACCGCGCCGACGAACGCGGGCTGAGGGTCGTCGACGTCCTGGGGTCGCAGGTGACGCTGCCGGTGGAACGCAAGTTCGCGTCCATCGATTCGGTGCAGGACTACGTCGACCGGGTGCTCGCCCTGAACTGGGTGCGATCCACGTGGACGCGGGCGGCCACCCCGATCCACGTCCGGGCGAGGTCGGGCAACAAGGCCGCGCACTACGAAAGCGATTGCGCGACAATCGCGGTACCCGAGCACCGGAACGGCAGCGCCTGGGCGTTCCGCGAACTGGTGGTGCTGCACGAGATCGCCCACCACCTCGACCCGTCCGATCCCGACTACCCGACGGTCGCGCCGCACGGACCGGAATACGTGGACCGCTACCTCACCCTGGTCGGGGAGATCATCGGCCCCGAGGCGGCGTTCGTCCTGCGGACCATGCTCCTCGCAGGCGGGGTGCGGCTGAACTGACGCCCGGACGCCGCTTCCTCGTCCGTGCCGGAGACGATCGGCGGCAGATGCCGGAGGTACACGGCGTCGACGACGGCGACCAGGAACGCGATCGCAGCGGCGACCCACCCGACGACGTGGACGCTGGAGGTGAAGGCCTCGCGGGCGGAGTCGAGCAGCGCGGCGCCGCCTGGACCGAGTTGCGCCGCCGAATTCGCGGCGCCGGCAAGGCTTTCACGCGCCCCGTCCGCCAGCTCACCGGGAACGTCCGGGGCGATGGCCAGCTGGGTGCGGTACACGAGCGCGCCGAGACTGCCCACGACGGCGAGCCCGATGGCGTACCCGAACTCGGCACTCGTCTCGGACATCGCGGCCGCCGAACCGGCCTTCGCGCTGGGCACCGAGCCGACGACGATCCCGGTGCCGAGCGTGACGAGCGGCCCGCATCCGAGGTTCATGCCCGCCAGTCCGGCGATGATCGCGACCAGCCCGCCGTCCGCGTCGGCGTGCGTGTAGAGGAAGCATCCCGCCGCGGCGACGACCATGCCGCCGGAGATCGCGAACACCGGCCGGACGCGTTGCGCGAGTAGCGGAGCCCCACCGAAACTCACGATCGCCGCGAGCGCCGCCGGCAGCATCGCGAAGCCCGCCTGCAGCGGTGTGAGACCGGCGACGAGTTGCAGGAACTGGGCGGTGAAGAACATCAGCGATCCGATGACGGTCACGAGCATCATGCTGATCACGACGGTCGTGAACGCACGGTTGCGGAAGAGCGTCAGATCGACGAGCGGGTCGTCGAGGCGCCTCTGCCTGCGCACGAAGACCCACCCGAACGCGACACCGACGACCACTGCGAGAGCGGAGGTCGTGGCCCAGCCGTGACTGGCGAACTCCTTGAGCCCGAACACCGCGGGCAGGATCGCGGCGAGCGACAGGGCGACGCTGGTCAGGTCGACGCGACCTGCCGCCCGGTCGCGTTCCTCGGGCAGCAGAATCGGGCCGAGGACGAGCAGCAGGACCATCGCCGGCACACCGAGGAGGAACACCGAACCCCACCAGAAGTGCTCGAGCATGAAACCGCCGACGACGGGTCCGGCGGCGGCGCCGCCCATGAATCCGATCATCCACAGTCCGATCGCCACCGACCGCTGCCGGGCGTCGCGGAACATCGTGCTGATCAGGCCGAGCGTCGACGGTGCCAGGGTCGCCCCGGCGATGCCGAGCAGGGCGCGTGCGGCGATGAGCATCTCCGGACTCGTGGAGAAGGCGGCGACCACCGACGCGGCGGCGAACCCGGCACCGCCGAGGAGCAGCAGGGTGCGGCGGCCGATCCGGTCGCCGAGGGTGCCCGCGGTCAGCATGAAACCGACGAGCAGGAACCCGTAGATGTCCATGATCCACAACTGCTCGGTGGCGCCGGCATCGAGATCGCGGCTCAGGCTCGGCAGGGCGAGCAGCAGCACGAACACGTCGACGGACACGAGCAGCGAGGCCAGGCCGAGCACGGCGAGACCGGCCCATTCGCGAGCGCCGGCCGTGGTGGTCCGAGCGTCGGAGGCAGCGGTGAATTCGCTCATGTCAGCCACCGTAACCAGGCATGGTCCTAAAACACAACCACTTAGTCGTGATTTGGTACTATCGTGGTATGGCGTCCCGACGTACCTACGGTTCCTACGACGACGGCTGCGCCGCCGCACACGCCCTCGACCTGATCGGGGAGCGGTGGTCGCTGATCGTGGTCCGCGAACTCATGCTCGGCCCCAAACGCTTCACCGACCTCCGCAGCGGCGTACTCGGCGCCAGCGCGAACGTGCTGTCGCAACGACTGCGCGACCTCGAGGAGGCGGGCATCGTCCGCCGGGTCACGCTCGGACCTCCGGCGCGCGCCCAGGTGTACGAGCTGACCGAGTGGGGTCTCGACCTCGAACCGGTGCTCCGGGCGCTGGGGCGCTGGGGAGTGCGCTCGCCCGCCATGCCGCACGGCGCGCAGGTCAGCAACGAGACCACCGTGCTGTCGATGCGGACCATGCTCGAGGACGTCCCGCTGGGTGACGTGAACGTGCGCCTCGAACTACGACTCGGCGAGGGCGACGTCATCCGCATCGACACCACCGACGGGCTCGTCATCGAGCGGGGCAGCGCCGTCGACCCCGATGCGGTGGTGACCGCCGAATCCACGGTCTTCACGTCCATGGCGTTCTACGGCCGCGACCTCGACGAGGCGATCGACGCCGGCGACGCCACCGTCGACGGCGACCGGAATGCCGTCCGGCGCTTCCTCGGCCTGCTCCCCGCGCTGGCCTGACACCACGACAGCGATTGCGCGACAATCGCGGAATCCGAGCCCGGGTCAGTCGCGGGGGCGCAGCCTGACGAAACGGATCTCGCGGCCCGCCGCCCGGAAGTCGGACGCGCTGCCGTCGACGTCGAAACCCATGCCCCGGGCGATCCGCATCGCGAGTTTCGGATGCTCCGCCGCGTAGTGCGCCATGAAGTCCGCGCCGGTGTCGGCGTCGAGGAATTCG
Organism: Rhodococcus sp. NPDC057014; assembly: GCF_042673295.1. Lineage (NCBI taxonomy): Bacteria > Bacillati > Actinomycetota > Actinomycetes > Mycobacteriales > Nocardiaceae > Rhodococcus > Rhodococcus sp. NPDC057014. The sequence goes on along the minus strand of NZ_JBHUSF010000286.1, from coordinate 1,246 downwards.
GCTGTCACGGACAGTCGCCGGCGGCCCACCTGGGCCGTCGCGTTCGGCTGCGCCCGCAGGTTCCGGTACCAATCGGACTTGGGACCGAACCCGGCGGCCAGCACGTACCCGTCGCCGACGGCGTCGTGGTTGACCACCTCGAGCACGACCTGCCTGCGGGCGCCGGTCTTGCGCCCGACGTGTTCGAGGAGCAGAAACCGGCCGCCGAGCAGAAACCCGAGATGGCAGCGGTAGAGGTGGATCGGCGCACGGAAGAACGCCCGCCGGAAGCCGGTGGGCGGGTCGGGCCGCCGGGTGACCTTCACACGCCCAGTCTTCCACGGCCGCCGCCCGCTCGGCGGTTCGTTGTGCGCCCGGCCGTCGCGCGAGCAGTATGGATCGAGAAGGCCCACCGTCTACTCCGAGGAGCCAGAATGACTCGTCCAGTTCGCATCGGCGTCCAACTTCAGCCGCAGCACGCTCCCGACTACGGGTTGATCCGCGACGCGGTGCTGCGGGCCGAGGACGCCGGCGTCGACATCGTCTTCAACTGGGATCACTTCTACCCGCTGTACGGCGACCCCGCAGGCGCCCACTTCGAATGCTGGACGATGCTCGGGGCGTTCGCCGAACAGACCGAACGGGTGGAGATCGGCGCGCTCGTCACGTGCGCCGGCTACCGCAACCCGGACCTCCTCGCCGACATGGCCCGCACCGTCGACCACATCAGCGGCGGACGCCTGATCCTGGGCATCGGCTCGGGCTGGTTCGAGCGCGACTACGACGAGTACGGCTACGAATTCGGCACCGCCGGGTCGCGCCTCGACCTGCTGGCCGAGTACCTCCCACGGATCACCGCCCGGTTCGCCAAGCTGGAACCCGCACCCACCCGGCACATTCCGATCCTCATCGGCGGCGGCGGCGAGAAGAAGACGTTGCCGCTGGTCGGCAAGTACGGCGACATCTGGCACAGCTTCAGCGACATGGACACCTACCAACGTAAGTCGGGGATCCTGGCCGAACACGCCCGCAGCGCCGGACGCAGCCCCGACAGCATCCAGCACTCGACGTCGTGGCCGGGCGTCGGCGACGCGGCAGCCCACGTCGACGCCGGCGTCACCCTCTTCACCGTGGGCGTCGGCGGCCCCGACTACGACCTCGGCACGCTGAAGGAGGCCATCGCCTGGCGCGACGAGAACACCCCGCCGCCGCTGTCGGGCCTGGCCTAGGCGCTTCGCGCCCGTGAGTGGTTAACGAGTCTCTGCAC
>NZ_JBHUSF010000285.1:0-12295 GCF_042673295.1 Rhodococcus sp. NPDC057014 | reverse complement strand
CGGCGTCGCGGCGCAGCCGATCGATCGCACGGTTGCGGGCTCATCGGAAAGGTCAGCGCTTTTCCTTGATCTTGGCGGCCTTGCCACGCAGATCGCGGAGGTAGTACAGCTTGGCGCGACGGACGTCACCGCGGGTGACGACCTCGATCTGCGCCAGGTTGGGGCTGTGGACCGGGAAGGTGCGCTCGACGCCGACACCGAAGGAGACCTTGCGGACGGTGAAGGTCTCGCGAACGCCGCCGCCCTGACGGCGGATCACGACGCCCTTGAAGACCTGCACGCGCTCCTTGGAGCCTTCGATGACCTTGACGTGCACGTTGAGGGTGTCGCCGGGACGGAACTCGGGAATGTCGTCGCGGAGGGACTTCTTGTCCAGGAAATCGAGAGTGTTCATCGGTGTTCCATCCTTGCGTTTTCGCAGGAGCAGAGGAACCGAGCGGCACCCGGACGTTCGGAGAACACCGGTGCTCGTCTGGTTCGTGCCCAGATCAAGTACTGCTGCCTGGTCCAGGCAACCCGTCCATTGTGCCAGACGCCACCGGGTGAAGCGAAATCGGCGGTGGCGCCGCATGCACCACGTGGTCGAGTTCCACTTCGGCCGCCACCTTGGCATGTTCCGCGGCTTCCTTCACGTGCACCGCGCTGGGCGTGCCGGCGATGAAGTCCTGCACGAAGATCTTGGCCCGGATGACCGGCCGCCGCCACTTGCGTTCCCGTTCGAGCGCCCGCAGCATCCGCTTCGGCTTGGACGTGTAACGCCACCGGGCCCACGGCGCGCTCGGCCTGCTCAGCCGGAGCGCCCCGATCAGCAGGATCGGGAACACGAACAGTCCGAGCAGCCCGGTCCAGATCTTCCCCTTGAGCAGCACCACCGCCGCGATGAGCAGGTTGATCACCGACGACAGCGCGATCGCCACCCGCACCCAGGGGTCCGGGGAATCCCGGAAGTCGGTGACGTTGATCAGTTCGAGCGGACGGAGACCGAGGAGCAGCAGACCGGTGACGGCGATCGCGACGAACACGGCGTCGACGGACGTCCGGCCCTCGTCCGCCCAGTACACGTCCTGCAGGTAGAAGATCAGCGCGAACTCGTCCAGCACCAGCGCGGCGCCGATCCCGAAGAACGTGGCGAGGACGGCGCCCGTGGTCTGGGTGCCGTCCTCGTACACGGCGATGAGGGCGACACCGGACATGAGCATCGTGACCACGCCGAACACCACGTGGTGGACGTGATGACCGCCGGGTTTCACGTTGCCCGGCCACCACGAGACCTCGGCGCGGATCATCCGCACGCTCAACCGGATGAACAGGAATGCCGCGAGAAACCCGAGCAGGAAGAAGAGCAGGGGCAGGCGCCCGTGCCCGACGATTTCCCTATCCAGCCATTCGTACATCGGCATCCACTATCCCAGTAAAGAACTGGTCACTCCACGGGAAAGAGGCCGCTCGTGTCGGGATGGTGACCTCCTACTTGCCGAACCCCGCCTTTCGCAGCGCGTCGGCCATCGATCCGCCGGGCGCCGGGCGGTTGTCCCGCCCGCGGTCGCGGCCACCCTGCTGCTGCGGCTTGCCGCCACCGCGGCGGTCCTGCGGCTGCCCGCCGCCGCGCCGGTCCTGCCGCTGCCCGCCGCCGCGGGGCCCGTCGTTCTTGCGGCCGCCCGTCCCGACCTCGTCGTCGAGGCGCAGCGTCAATCCGATGCGCTGACGCGCCTCGTCGACCTCGAGAACCTTCACCGTCACCACGTCGCCCGACTTCACGACGTCCCGCGGATCCTTGACGAAGTTGTGCGACATCGCCGACACGTGGACGAGACCGTCCTGGTGCACACCGATGTCGACGAACGCGCCGAACGCCGCCACATTGGTGACGACGCCTTCGAGGGTCATCCCCGGCTTCAGGTGCGACACCTTCTCGATGCCTGCCGCGAACGTGGCCGTCTTGAATTCCGGCCGAGGGTCACGACCGGGTTTCTCGAGCTCACCGATGATGTCCGTGACGGTCGGGAGACCGAACCGGTCGTCGACGAAGTCGGCCGGATTCAGACTGCGCAGCGCGGACGTGTTGCCGATGATCTCGCGCACGCCGGTGCCGCTGGATTCGACGATCTTGCGCACCACCGGGTACGCCTCGGGGTGCACGCTGGACGCGTCGAGAGGGTCGTCGCCGTTCGGGATGCGCAGGAAGCCCGCGCACTGCTCGAACGCCTTCGGCCCGAGCCTCGCGACGTCCTTGAGACCCTTGCGGCTGCGGAACGGGCCGTTCTGGTCGCGGTGCGCGACGATGCTCTCGGCCAGGGACCCGGCGATACCGGACACGCGGGACAGCAACGGCACGGACGCGGTGTTGACGTCGACGCCGACGGCGTTCACCGCGTCCTCGACGACGGCGCCGAGCGAACGTGCGAGGAGGGTCTCCGACACGTCGTGCTGGTACTGGCCGACGCCGATCGACTTCGGGTCGATCTTCACGAGTTCGGCGAGGGGGTCCTGCAGGCGCCGGGCGATGGATACGGCGCCCCGGATCGACACGTCGAGGTCGGGCAGCTCGGCCGAGGCGTACGCGGACGCCGAATACACCGACGCGCCGGCCTCGGACACGACGATCTTCGTCAGGTTGGTGGCGCCCGACTTGGCGATCAGCTCGCTCGCGAGCGCGTCCGTCTCACGGGAGGCGGTGCCGTTCCCGATGGCGATCAGCTCCACGCCGTGCTTGGCGACGAGACCGGCGAGGGTGGCCAGGGAGGCGTCCCACTTGTTCTGCGGCTGGTGCGGGTAGATCGTCTCGTGCGCGACCACCTTGCCGGTGGCGTCCACGACCGCCACCTTGGTGCCGGTGCGGAATCCGGGGTCGAGGCCCATCGTGGCGCGGGTGCCGGCGGGCGCCGCCAGGAGCAGGTCGCGCAGGTTGGTGGCGAACACATCGACGGCGTCCTTCTCCGCCGACTGCCGCAGCCGCATCCGAGTGTCGATGCCCAGGGTGACGATCATCTTGGTGCGCCACGCCCACCGCACGGTGTCGAGCAGCCACCGGTCCGCGGGCCTGCCGCGGTCGGCGATGCCGAACCGTCCGGCGATCCGGCCCTCGTAGACCGTGGGCTCGCCCGGGACGGGTTCTTCCGTGTCCGGGGCCAGGGTGAGCGACAGCACCTCCTCCTTCTCGCCGCGCAGCACCGCCAGGATCCGGTGTGAGGGGAGCTTGCCGAACGGTTCGGAGAATTCGAAGTAGTCGGCGAACTTCGCGCCCTCGGTCTCCTTGCCCTTGCGGACCGCGGACACCAGCTGACCGCGGGTCCACATCAGTTCACGGAGCTCGCCCACCAGGTCGGCGTCCTCGGCGAAGCGTTCGACGAGGATCGCGCGCGCACCCTCGAGCTGTTCCGCCGTGTACGTCGCCGGATCGGCCCTGGGGTCGGTGATCAGCGCGTCGGCGACGGGCTCGTGACCGGCTTCTCGCGCGATCTGCGCCTTGGTGCGCCGCTTCGGTTTGAACGGCAGGTAGATGTCCTCGAGGCGCGCCTTCGTGTCGGCGGTCATGATCTGCCCGCGCAGCTGATCGTCGAGCTTGCCCTGCGAGTCGATCGACTCGAGCACGGCGTTCCGGCGCTCGTCCAGTTCCCGCAGGTAGCGCAGGCGTTCCTCGAGCTGGCGGAGCTGAGCGTCGTCGAGCGTTCCGGTGACTTCCTTGCGGTACCGGGCGATGAAGGGCACGGTGGCTCCACCGTCGAGGAGGTCCACGGCGGCCGCGACCTGTCCCTCCCGGACGTCGAGCTCCTCGGCAATGCGCTGGTTCACGGTCTTGAGAGTCACGGAAATGGACCCTACCGCTACTCTGAGACAATAACGTCGGCGGTGAGGCCGTCACGGAAATCTCGGGAGAATTTCATGTCCAGGCTGATCGGCTGCCTGACGGTCATGGTCTTCCTGCTGGGTGCGACGCAGGCGTGCACCATCCCGACCGAGACGAACTCCGTGGTCGACATCCCGGCGACCGCACCGGCGGTCGCCACCCCCGAGCTCCTCCCCGCCGAGGAACCCGCCGGCGACGGCGTGACCGTGAGCCCCGAGCCGTTTCCCTCCGCGCGGGTCCCGGTCTCCGCACCCCTCGCCGACCGCATCTCGGCCGCAGTCGCGACGGCGGCCGCCGACCGCGGCGCCGACGTGTCCATCGCCGTCCTGGACCGCGCCACCGGCAGCTACCTGGAGGACACCGCCACCCAACCGGTCGAAACGGCGTCGCTGGCCAAGCTCTTCGTCGCCGCCCAGATGTATCATCTCGACGCGCTCGGTGAGCGGCCGCTGTCCGACTTCGACCGGATCCTGCTGAAGCGGATGCTCGAATCCTCGGACGACGACGCAGCCAACACGCTCTGGGACGATCTCGGCGGTTCGGACGTGGTCGTCGACGTCGCCGGGAGGTACGGACTCACCGCGACCACACCGCCCTGGGACGGGTTGTGGTGGAACACCGAGACGACCGCCGCCGACCTCGTGACGTTCTACACCGGGCTCCTCGACGACCGCGACGGTCTCGGCCCCGGGCGCATCGGCGAGTTCGTGGGCTACCTGCGCGCGTCGACACCCGAGGGGATCGACGGCTACGACCAGCGGTTCGGCATCCCCGACGGGTTGCCGGGCGAGCCCGTCGTCGGGGTGAAGCAGGGCTGGATGTGCTGTGTGGGTGATCGGTGGATCCACGTGTCGACGGGGCTGATCGGGGAGGACAACCGCTACATCGTGGCCGTCGCGTCGCGCGAGGTCATCCGGTACGAGGACGACGAGGAGTCGTATCCGGACACCGCGATCACGGATGTCACCGAGGATTCGAGTGCGCGGCACGCACGGGACACGATGACCGGGTTCGTGAAGTCCCTGTTCCCCACCGGGGTCGTCGACGACTGGACGCAGCCCCAGGGGTAGCGCCGGTCATCGGACATCGTTTCAGGGCAACAGGTCCGGGCGACGTTCGGCGGTGCGGTGCAGCGACTGCTCGCGTCGCCACGCCGCCACCTTCGCGTGATCCCCCGACAGCAGGACGGGCGGCACGTCGAGCCCGCGCCACGTGGCGGGCCGGGTGTAGCTGGGACCTTCGAGGAGGCCGTCCGAGAACGAATCCTCTTGGTGCGACTGCTGATTTCCGAGGACTCCGGGAATCAGGCGCACGAACGCCTCCGTCATCACCAGCACCGCAGCCTCCCCGCCGATGAGGACATAGTCGCCGATGCTCACCTCTTCGACGCGCACCCGGCGTGCGGCGTCGTCGAATACCCGCTGATCGATGCCTTCGTAACGCCCGCAGGCGAAGACGATGTGCTTCTCCCCCGCCCAGCGCTCGGCGGTGGCCTGGGTGAAGGGAACGCCGGCGGGCGTGGGGACGACGAGCAACGTGTCGGTGCCGTCGCCACCGGCGGCGAGGACGTCGTCCAGCGCGGGCCCCCACACGGTGGGTTTCATGACCATCCCCGGCCCGCCGCCGTACGGCGAATCGTCGACCGCCTTGTGGACGTCGTGCGTCCAGTCCCGCAGATCGTGCACGTCGACGGAGATGAGACCCTTGTCGATGGCCTTGCCGAGCAACGCCGCGCGCAGCGGTTCGAGGTATTCGGGGAAGATGGTGACCACGTCGAGGCGCACGGCTACCGACTCACTTCCCGTCGGCGGATTCACCGAAATCGGGGTCGAGCAACCCTTCCGGCGGATCGATCACGGCGACGCCGTCGGCCACGGACACCGACGTGACGATCGCGGCCACGAACGGGACCAGAAGCTCGCCGGACTGATCACCGGCTCGACGGATCGACAGCAATTCGCCTGCCGCGGAATGCAATACCTCGATGACGGTTCCCACCTCGGTGCCGTCCGCGAGGCGCACCGACAGTCCCTCGAGTTCGTGGTCGTAGAACTCGTCGGGGTCGTCGGAGGGCACGAGTTCGGCGCTGTCGATGACGAACAGCGTGCCCCGCAAGGCATCCGCTGCGGTGCGATCCGGGACACCCTCGAGGCGCAGCAGAAGCCGCCCGGAATGCTCCCGGGCGGCCTCCACCGTGTACGTGTTCACGGTCTGCTCGCGCGGCTTGTGTCCCCGCAGCACGGCACCCACGGCGAATCGATCCTCAGGTTCGTCGGTGCGAACCTCGACCACGATCTCGCCCTTGATGCCGTGCGACTTGGCGACACGGCCGATCACGAGCTCCACTGCTGTACGGCCTCTACTGATCGGTGTCGACGACGTCGACACGGATCCCGCGGCCACCGATGCCGGAGACCAGCGTGCGCAGTGCGGTCGCGGTGCGGCCACCGCGGCCGATGACCTTGCCGAGATCGTCAGGGTTGACGTGCACCTCGACAGTGCGCCCCCGACGCCCGGTGATCAGCTCGACACGAACGTCGTCGGGGTTGGCGACGATGCCACGAACGAGGTGCTCCACGGCATCGGCGACGACGGCACTCACTTGTCAGCAGCCTCGGACTCTGCAGCAGCCTCGGCGGGAGCGTCGGCAGCAGCCTCGGCGTCCTCGGCCTTCGCCTTCTTCTTCTTGGGCGTGATGGCCTCACCGACGGGCTCGTTCTCGGCCTGCGCGAGCGCAGCCTGGAACAGCTCCAGCTTCGTGGGCTTGGCTTCCTTGACGCGGAGGGTGCCCTCGGCGCCCGGCAGGCCCTTGAACTTCTGCCAGTCACCGGTGATCTTGAGGATGGCCTCGACGGGCTCGGTGGGCTGGGCGCCGACGCCGAGCCAGTACTGCGCACGCTCGGAATCGACCTCGATCAGGGAGGGCTCTTCCTTGGGGTGGTACTTGCCGATGGTCTCGATCGCGCGGCCGTTGCGGCGGGTGCGGGAGTCGGCGACGACGATGCGGTACTGCGGGTTCCGGATCTTGCCGAGCCGGGTGAGCTTGATCTTGACAGCCACTGCTGTACTTCTCCTTCAGTGCGCACACGAATGTGCCCACGTGTCACGTGCAATTCGGCGACGCGCAGGAATAGCGCGCCCGGTTTTGCCTCTAATCTGTGACCGCCGCGCGGTGCGTAACCGGATGCGACGAACAGCGGTTCATTCTGCCAGACGAACCCCGTCCGGGGGAAACCAGGTCACCGGGTCTTGACGACGACTCCCCGCAGCACCACGACGTCGGGTGCGGCGAGGGTGTCGCTGCTCGCGCGCGGGTCGTTCCGGAACACCAGCAGATCCGCGGGCGCACCCGCTTCGACACCCGGATGCCCGAGCCACACGCGCGCGTCCCAGCACGCGGCGCCGAGCGCTTCGGACGGGGTCAGCCCGACCGCCTTCAGTTCCTCGACCTCGTCGGCGATGCGGCCGTGGACGATCGATCCGCCCGCGTCGGTGCCTGCGTAGATCGGGATCCCCGCGTCGTGCGCGGCACCGATCGTGTCCTTCACCCGCGAGTGCAGGTCGCGCATGTGCGCGGCGTAGACCGGGAACCGCGAGGCGGACTCGGCGATCTCCGGGAACGTCGCGATGTTGATCAGTGTGGGGACGAGCGCGGTCCCGTGCGAGACCATCAACTCGATCGTCTCGTCGGTGAGCCCGGTGCCGTGCTCGATGCAGTCGATTCCGGCGTTGATCAGGCCCGGAAGCGCATCCTCCGCGAACACGTGCGCGGTGACGCGAGCCCCTTCGCGGTGCGCCGCCGCAATCGCCTCGACCAGGATGTCGTCGCTCCACAACGGCGCCAGGTCACCCGCGGAGCGGTCGATCCAGTCGCCGACGAGCTTGACCCACCCGTCGCCGGCCCGGGCCTGGCGCACCACCTCGTCCGGCAACTGCGACTCGTCCTCGAGATCGACCGGCAGTCCGCGAATGTACCGCTTGGGGGCGGCGATGTGCTGCCCGGCGCGCACGATCCTCGGCAGGTCGGGGCGGTCGTCGACGAACCGGGTGTCGACGGGCGAACCCGCGTCGCGTATCAGCAGGACCCCGCAGTCACGCTCGGTCTCCGCCTGCGCGATCAACCCCTCGACGCTCTCGCCACCGCCGCCGCCGAACCTGATGCCGACGTGGCAGTGGGCGTCGACGAGACCGGGAACGATCCACCCCGACTCGCAGACCGTCTCGGCGCCGGAAATCGGCTCCGTCGAGATCACGCCGCCGTCGACCCAGAACTCGACCGGCTGTTCGTCGGGCAGACCGGTCCCGCGGAAGTGCAGTGCAGCCATCGGCTACTTCTTCGGCAGCTTCAGCTGGGACAGGTCGATGCCCTCGAGTCCGGGCGGCAACTCGTCGAGGCCCTTCGGCATGTTCGACAAGTCGGGCATCCCCGCGGGGAGACCTCCGGGCGGCATACCCGGGAACCCTCCGGGCAGGCCTCCGGGGAATCCTCCGCGCACCTTCGGCGGCGTCGGCCCCTTGCCACCCTTCTTGCCCTTCTTGCCCTTCTTGCTGCGCTGCTGCTTGCGCGCACCAGGCATGCCCATGCGGCCGGCCATCGCGGCCATCATCTTGCGGGCCTCGAAGAAGCGATCCACGAGCTGGTTGACGTCGGAGACCTTCACGCCGGAACCGTTGGCGATGCGCAGTCTGCGGGACGCGTTGATGATCTTCGGGTCGTCACGCTCGGCGGGCGTCATTCCGCGGATGATCGCCTGCACCCGGTCGAGCTGCTTCTCGTCGACGTTCGCGAGAGCGTCCTTCATCTGCCCCGCACCGGGGAGCATGCCCAGGAGGTTGCCGATGGGGCCCATCTTGCGGACGGCCATCATCTGCTCGAGGAAGTCTTCCAGCGTCAGCTGGCCGGACCCGATCTTCTGCGCGGTGGCCTCGGCCTGCTTCTGGTCGAAGACCTGCTCCGCCTGCTCGATGAGGCTGAGAACGTCGCCCATGCCGAGGATGCGGCTGGCCATGCGGTCGGGGTGGAAGACGTCGAAGTCCTCGAGCTTCTCACCCGTGGATGCGAACAGGATCGGCTGCCCGGTGACCTCGCGGACGCTGAGCGCGGCACCACCGCGGGCGTCGCCGTCGAGCTTCGTGAGCACGACGCCGGTGAATCCGACGCCCTCACGGAACGCCTCCGCAGTGCTGACCGCGTCCTGACCGATCATCGCGTCGAGAACGAAAATCGTCTCGTCGGGGTTCACGGCGTCGCGGATGCCCGCGGCCTGCGCCATCAGGTCGGCGTCGATACCCAGGCGACCCGCGGTGTCGACGATGACCACGTCGAACTGCTTGTTGCGGGCTTCCTCGACACCGGCCCGGGCCACCTCGACCGGGTCGGCCGCGGTGATGCCCAGTTCGTTGTCGCCGCCGCCGATGGACGTGCCGGGGTGCGGCGCGAACACCGTGGCTCCGGCGCGCTCACCGACGATCTGCAGCTGGGTGACGGCGCCGGGACGCTGCAGGTCGCAGGCGACGAGCAGCGGGGTGTGGCCTTGGTCGCGCAGCCACTTCGCGAGCTTGCCCGCGAGGGTGGTCTTACCGGAACCCTGCAGACCGGCAAGCATGATGACCGTCGGCGGCGTCTTGGCGAACGCCAGCCGGCGGGTCTCGCCACCGAGGATCCCGACGAGTTCCTCGTTGACGATCTTGACGACCTGCTGCGCCGGGTTCAGCGCCGCCGAGACCTCGACGCCCTTGGCGCGTTCCTTGATCTTGGCGATGAACGAGCGGACGACGGGCAGCGCGACGTCTGCCTCGAGCAGGGCCAACCGGATCTCACGGCAGGTGGCATCGATGTCGGCTCCGGAAAGGCGACCCTTGCCACGCAGATCCTTGAGGGCTCCGGTCAACCTGTCGGAAAGGGATTCGAACACCGAGTGCGCTCCTGAAGTCATGCGAGTGTGCGGTGGATATTCTCGGGCACCAGCCTAGCCGCTCACGTCCGGTCGTTCATTCTCCCCCGCTGCCCTCCTGTTTCTTCGGCCTCGTGAGCGGAACGACGCCGAGGATCGCGCTCTCGACCTGTTCCCGGCTCGCCCGGGTGTCCCCGCCGCCGACATCGAGGCAGAACGCGTCGATCACCGACGATCCCAGGGTGGTCACCCGCGCCCACCGGACGTCGGCTCCGCACGTGTCGAACGCGTCGGCCAGCCTGCACAGCAGCCCCAGCCGGTCCTCGGCCCTGAGCTCGAGGATGACCTCGCCGGGCGACGGCGTGTCGAACCAGATGACCCGCGGCGGCGCCTGCGCGTACTGCACCGGAACCGCGGCCTCGCCCCGTTCCTCGACGGCGGCCACGCGCTGGCTCTCGCGAGCTTCCTCCTCCTTGGCGGTCAGCATCTCCAGCAGATTCAGCTCCCCCGCCAGCGCGCGGATCAGCTCCTGCCGCAGCAGTCCCGCCTGCGGCGGCGCCCCGAATCTCGGGGACACGACGAACGAGTTGACTGCCGACCCCTCGGCGCCGCCCAGCGAGGCGGAATAGACCCGCAGGGAATGCAGCGCGAGCACGCCCGCCGCCTTCGACAGCAGTCCCCGCTGGTCGGGGGCGATGACCGTCACCACATACGTGTGGGGGCTGTCGGCGGGGACCAGTGCGACGTGCACGCCCCCCGCCGCAGCGAGAGCGACGTGCTCCGGATCGAGCGGATCGGGCGCGGGTAGCACCTCCCCCGCCATGACCAGGCGGCAGCGGCGCACGAGTTCGCCGATGAGCGAGGACTTCCAGTCGCCCCACACCCCGGGACCGGTGGCCAGTGAATCCGCCTCCGCGAGAGCGTGCAGCAGTTCCAGCAGCACGCCGTCGCCGCCGAGCGCCTCCACCACCCTCTCGACCGTCTCGGGATCGTCGAGGTCACGCCGCGTCGCGGTGTGCGGCAGCAGGAGGTGGTGGCGCACGATCGCCGTCAGCAGCGCCACGTCGGACGGCCACAGACCGAGCCGCTTGCCGATCTGGGTGGCCAGTTCCGCGCCGACCACACTGTGGTCGCCGCCGCGGCCCTTCCCGATGTCGTGGAGCAGTGCGCCGAGCATCAGTAGATCCGGTCGGGCGACACGGGTGGTGAACCCGCTGGCGTAGGCGGCGGTCTCGACGAGGTGGCGATCCACCGTCCACGTGTGCACGGCGTCCCGCGGCGGCAGGTCCCGGACGGCACCCCACTCGGGAAGCAGCCTGCCCCACAGTCCGGTGCGGTCGAGGGCCTCGATCGCGGCGACGGCCCGGCTCCCGGAGCCGAGCATCACCAGCAGGTCGTTCAGCGCCTCCTTCGGCCACGGTTCCCGCAGCTCGGGAGCGTTGTCGGCCAGGCGATTCAGAGTGGACGCCGACATCGGCATGCCCGTGGTCGCCGACGCGGACGCGACCCGCAGCACGAGACCGGGGTCCTTCGCGGGCCGGGCGTCGCGGGCCAGCACCACTTCACCGGCGTGTTCGACGACTCCCTCGTCGAGGGGCCGCCGCACCGGTGGGCGGCGCAACCGCGCCAGGCCGCGCCGCGGCAGTGCATGGCCTGCCGTCCGCACACCGACGTCGACGGAGTAACTGATGGTGCGCGCGGCGTCGCTGAGCATGCGTGCGAGGTCGAACCGATCACCGATCCGGAGCGCGGCACCGATCTCGTCGGCGTCCTGCGCCCGCAACTGGTCGCGCGAGCGGCCCGCCACCCGGTGCAGTTCGGTCCGGACGTCGAGGAGCCGCCGGTGCGCGAGCGCCAGACCGCCGCCGGGCGACTCCGGACCGAGTCCGGGCATGCCGTCGGTGAGCTGCGCAATGGACAGCGCGTTGAGCAACTGCACGTCCCGCAGTCCACCGCGACCGCTCTTGAGGTCGGGCTCCGCGCGGTGGGCGATCTCGCCGCTGCGTTCCCAGCGGGCCCGCGTCTGCTCGATGAGGCCGTCGAAGCGGTTGCGGATGTCGGTGCGCCACTGCCTGCGCACGCCGCTGATGAGCAGATTGGTCAGCTCGACGTCGCCGACGATGTGGCGTGCCTCGAGCATTCCCAGCGCCGCGGTGATGTCCGTGTCCGCCACCTGCAGCGCCTGAGGGATGGTGCGGACACTGTGGTCGAGCTTGATGTGCGCGTCCCACAACGGATACCAGAGCTGGTCGGCCACCTGCGAGACCACCGCCGGATCCATGTCGTCGTGGAGCAGAAGGAGGTCGAGGTCCGAGTACGGCAGCATCTCCCGCCGACCGAGCCCCCCGACCGCGACGAGCGCGAACCCGCTGTCCGGCTTGATGCCGAGTTCGGCACCCTTCGTGGTCAACCAGAATTCGTGGAGGTCGACGAGCGCGTGCCGCAGCGCGGCCGCGTCGAGACGACGTCCGTGACCTGCCGGATTCCTTGTGCCGGGGCCGGTCTCGGAGCCGCCGGTGAGCAGTTGCCTGCGTGCGCGGGCCAGGTCCGCCGC
>NZ_JBHUSF010000284.1:0-12318 GCF_042673295.1 Rhodococcus sp. NPDC057014 | reverse complement strand
GGTTGCGGCCGGCCTTCATGTCGTCGAAGCCGACGTTGATGTCGTCGAGGGAGTAGCGGGTAGTCACGAGCTCGTCGAGCCGAAGCTGCCCGTTCTGGTACATCTGCAGCTGTGCCGGGATGTCCGCGGTGGGGCAGCTGGCCCCGAACAGGGAGCCCTGCAGCCGCTTCTGGTACAGGACGAGCTCGTGCAGGTTGATGTCACCGTCCTTCACCGCGACATCACCGAGCCCGACCGCCACACACGTACCCGCCTTGCGGACGGACTGCAGACCCTGCCCCACATGACGTCCGCTGGTGACGCCGACGGTGACGATGGTGGCGTCGGCGCCCTGACCGTTGGTCATCGACCGGGCCACCTCGGTGGCCTCCTCGATGTCGGCGACGGCGTGGGTGGCCCCGAGCTTCAACGCCGATTCGCGTTTGAACTCGACCGGGTCGACGGCGATGACGGCGCCCGCGCCGGCGTGTGCGGCACCCTGTACGGCATTGATCCCGATCCCGCCGATGCCCATCACGATGACGACGTGCCCCGGCCTGATCTGTGCGGAGTTGACCGCCGCACCCCAGCCGGTCCCCACGCTGCACCCGGTCAGACACGCGGCGTCCAGTGGGATCGAGGGGTCGATCTTGATCGCCGATGCCGTCGAGACGGTCACGTATTCGCAGAATGTTCCCAGACCGGCGAGCTGTCCGACCGGTGCACCGTCGAGGGACAGTCTGAACGAGCTCGGATCGTCGAAGCGGGCACCGGTGGCGAGGAAGCGGCCGAGATCGCACAGGTTCTGATGACCGGTGGCGCACCATCGGCAGCGACCGCACACCGGCAGGAAGGAGAAGACCACGTGGTCGCCCTCGGCGAAGCCTGTGGTGCCCGGTCCCACTGCCTCGACGACCCCCGAGCCTTCGTGGCCACCCGCAATCGGGAGGATCCCCGGTTGCTGGTCACCGGTCGCGAAGTGGTCGTCGGAGTGACAGAGGCCCGTGGCGGCCATCTTGACCCGGATTTCCCCAGGCCGGGGATCATCGACCTCGAGCTCGACCACCTCGTACGAGCCCGGCGACTGCCGCAGCACAGCGCCCCTGGTCAGCATGAGCGTGCCGCCCGCGCGCTGGAATCGGATACCGCCCTGCCCGCATCGACGCGATCATTCGGTGTTCTCATGGTGCATCCACTCCTCTTGGTGACGATCCCGCTGGTGAGCGCCGGTGAACACCGGCGTACGTTCGATGACCCCGACTGGCCGACTGCGGACAGCGTCGGCCGTTGCCGAACACTGCGCCGCTGTCTCCATGCGCGGATTCATCCGCAGCACGGGAAGAAATACTGCCTCCGTGAATGGTGTCACTGTGAAGTCGAATTCGTCAATGGTGGCATAGAATTGGCTGAATAGATCGATGGAATTCGGTTTGCCCGAATCGACACTTCACGTTTCTTCAATTGGAACCGACTCCGGTGAGCAATAGACTCGAGGTGGTCGATTGGAGCCGAAATATGAAGAAATCCCGTGGCCCGCTCGCGGGCGTCAAGATCGTGGAACTGGGCGGCGTCGGGCCCGTTCCGTTCTGCTGCATGCTCCTGTCCGACTTGGGGGCGGACATCATCCGGATCGACCGACCGCCGGGCTACGACGGTGGCGCGCCGGTGGATCCGCGCTTCAGTCTCCTCAATCGCGGACGCCGCAGTGCAGCAATGGATCTGAAGAACGAGGCGGCCGCCCCTGCGATTCTCGACCTGGTGCGTCGAGCCGATGTGCTGGTGGAGGGATTCCGGCCCGGCGTGGCAGAGAAGCTGGGGATCGGCCCGGACGACTGTCGCGCCGCGAATCCCGCGCTGGTGTACGGGCGGATGACCGGCTGGGGGCAAGACGGACCGCTGGCTCAGTCCGCGGGGCACGACGCCAGTTACATCTCACTGACCGGCGTACTTCACGCCATCGGGCCCAAGGATGGACCACCGACGCTGCCGCTCAACCTTGCCGGCGACTTCGGCGGCGGCTCACTGTATCTGGCGCTGGGAGTGGTTGCGGCTCTTCTCGAGAGCCGGCTGTCCGGTCGTGGGCAGGTGGTCGATGCGGCGATGGTGGACGGGTCGGCGTCGTTGATGACCCTGTTCTACGGCCTTCACGCAGCCGGATACTGGCGCGACGAACGCGGAGCCAATCGGCTCGATTCGGGCGCGCCCTGGTACCACGTGTACGAGACCTCGGACGGACGCTGGCTCAGCATCGCCTGTAACGAAACCCGATTCTGGCGCAACACTCTTCGCCTTCTCGGACTGAGTGAATCCGACATGCCCGATCAGCACGACCGGACCCGCTGGCCGGAGATACAGGAACGGTTCGCCGCGGTGTTCCGGACCCGCACCCGCGACGAATGGTGCGCCCTCGCCGAAGGGGAGGACGCGTGCTGGGCGCCGGTGTTGTCGCTGACCGAGGCGCCGCAGCACAAGCATCTCGTTGAGCGCGGCACGTTCACAGAGGTCGACGGCGTGGTGCAGCCGGCGCCGGCGCCGCGGTTCAGCCGCACTCCGGGCGCGATCCAGGGCCCGCCCGACGCGCCCGGACAGCACACCGACGACGTTCTCGGCGACTGGGGTTTCACCGCCGAACAACTTGCTGCGCTCCGCGCGGCGGGCGCAATCACCTGACCCCTCGGCTGCGCCTCACAACAGGATTCACATTTGCCGAATCGTTGATTCGAAAAGAATCACTAGGTTCTGCAACCGCGCAGTTCTAACATTTATTCAAGCGGTGCAACCGAAATACGGGCACCATTCCTTCCGATCTGGAGAGAAGAATATGAATTCGAACTTCCTCGACGAATCCCAGGCAGCTTGGCTCGACGTCGTGAACGATTTCATGGACAACGAAATCACCGTCGAGTATGTCCGGCACTGCGACGAGAACCGGCTCTACCCGTACGAGGCGTACGAGAAGATCGCCAAGCAGGGCTGGCTCGGCATCCTGTTCCCCGAGGAGATGGGCGGCTCCGGCGGCGATATCTTCGACTACTCGCTGATGGCAGAGGGTCTCGGCAAATTCGGATTCGACTTCGCGTGCTCGGTGCTCGTTCCGACCTTCACCGCCATGAACATCCTGAAGTTCGGCACCAAGGAGCAGCAGGACCGCTACGTCAAGCCGTTCATCGACGGTGACATTCGCTTCTCGGTCTCGATCTCCGAGCCCGACGCCGGTTCGGACGCCGCGAACACCAAGACCCGCGCTCGCCGTGACGAGAACGGCGACTGGGTGATTACGGGCTCCAAGCTCTGGTGCTCAGGTGCAGCGGCCGACAATACGGTCATCGCGATGCTGGTTCGCACCGACGCCTCCGACAAGCACAAGGGCCTGTCGGTGCTGCTGATCCCGAACGACACCCCGGGACTCGTCATCAACAAGCTGCCGACCCTGTCGCGGCACGCGACCGGCACCACCGAGATCTTCCTCGACGAGGTCCGGGTTCCCGGCGACGCGCTGCTGGGCGAAGAGGGCCAGGGCTGGAAGGTCATCACCGACCACCTCGAACTGGAGCGTTGCGCCGTCGCAGCCGCGTACACCGGCAACGCGCAGGAGGCAGTCGACAACGCCAACCGGTACGCGCACCAGCGCACTCAGTTCGGCAAGCCGATCCGTGAGTTCCAGGTCCTCAAGCACATGCTGGCGGAGAACCAGACCCGCGTCGACGCTGCTCGTCTGCTCTGCTACCGGGCCGCCGCGATCAAAGCCGAGGGCACCCCGGCCGCCCGCGAGACCTCGATGGCCAAGCTGTACGCGTCGGAGACCCTCAAGCAGTGTGCGCTCGACGGCATGCAGATTCTGGGCGGCTACGCCAACCTGCCCGAGGGCGACATGGAGCGCTACCTGCGCGAGTCGATCCAGTGCACGATCGGCGGCGGCACTTCGCAGATCCAGCGCACGATCATCGCCAAGTCGATGAAGCTGACCAACGCCTGAGTCTCCCCCCGATCACCTTTCACGTCCCAAGGAAGCAGCGATGACAACGACGAATCCCGTAACCATCAACAACCGCATCGACATGCCGCTCGACGAGATCGAGGTCGGCACGGTGTTTCGCAGCGGTGGTCGCACCATCACCGAGACCGACGTGGTCAACTACTGTGCGCTGACCGGCAACTGGATCGAGATCCACTCGAACGTCCACTACGCGGCCCAGACCCGTTTCGGTGAGCGCCTCGTACAGGGGTCGCTGACCTACTCCATCATGACCGGCCTGATCACCTTCGGTCCGCCGATCCAGGCGAACTACGGGATCAACAACCTTCGGTATCTCACGCCGGTGCACATCAACGACACCATCTACGTCACCGCCGAGGTCCTCGCCAAGAAGGACAAGGACGACAAGTACGGCGTCATCACGCTGCTGATGAAGGCGCTCAACCAGAACGGCGACGTGTGCCAGAAGAGCGAATGGAGCCTGCTGATGCTGCGCAAGCGCGAGGATCTCGAGGCCCTGGTCGGCGCGTCGCTGCCTACCGAGCGCGCCAAGAACTAACTATGTCGTCGAAGCCCGGCGCAGCGATCGTCAGCATCGCGATGCAGGGCGCCGGGCTGACGTCGACTATCACCGCCGCGTCGCAGACGATCGCCGCAGGCACGGTGGAGAACGTGCTCTGCCTGCACGGCGATGCGACGGAGTCGGCATTGTCGTGGACACAATCGGCCGGGAGCGGGACGATCTACTCGTACGGCACGATCATGCGTGGACCGACGCCCGTCTGGACCACGATCGTGCCGTACACGGTCGGCTCCGCGCAGATGGACGACGGCTACACCTTGTTCGCGCACATCGACGGCGAACCCGACGCCATCGCGATCGGAAAACCGGTCACGACGCGTTTCGTACAACGTGGGGAGCAGAAACTCCCCGTATTCACCATGACGGACCACCAGTAGGAGCAGTGACATGACCGGACCATTGGAGGGTGTGCGCATCCTGGACCTGACATCGAACTTCATGGGCCCGTACGCGTCGCTCCTGCTCGCCGACATGGGGGCAGACGTCTGGAAGATCGAGTCACGGGCCGGCGATACGACTCGAGGTGTCGGCCCATCCCGCAACCCAGGAATGAGCGCTATCTTCCTGCACCTCAACCGCAACAAGCGCAGCCTCGTCCTCGATCTCAAGTCCGCCGGCGGCAGCGCCGCACTCGAGCGGATGATCGGTTCCGCCGACGTGCTGCTGTACAGCTTGCGGCCTCGAGCGATGGCCAGGCTGGGGTTGAGCTACGAGGACGCCCGCACGATCAATCCGCGGATCATCTACTGCGGCTGTTACGGGTTCGGCCAGAACGGCCCCTACGCCGACCGGCCGGCATACGACGACCTGATCCAGGCAGCGGTCGGTATGCCGGTACTCCAGAGCCGCAAGGCAGGTCCGCCGACCTATGTGGCCACCGCCATCGCAGACCGCGTCGTCGGCATGGCCGCGAGCACGGCCGTGTCGATGGCACTGTTCCGGCGCGAGAAGACAGGTGTCGGTCAGGAAGTCCAGGTACCGATGTTTGAGACGTTCGCGCATTTCGTCATGGGCGACCACCTGTACGGGCACACGTTCGATCCGCCGATCGGCGATTGGGGGTACGGCCGGATGATGAACCCGGACCGCCGCCCGTATCGGACGCTCGACGGCGGCTACCTCGGGGTGAACGTCTACGTCGACAAGCATTGGCAGCGTTTCTTCGAAATCTCCGGACACCCGGAGATGGTCGAGGACCCGCGTTTCGCCGACATCAACGGACGGACCCAGAACATCGGAATCCTGTACGAGTTCCTGGGGCAGATGTTCGAAACGAAGACGACCGCGGAATGGATGAAGCTCCTGACCGAAGCGGATATTCCGGTCATCGAGATGAACACCCCGGAATCGTTGCTGGACGATCCACACATGAGGGAGGTCGGCTTCTTCGTCGACCAGGACCACCCCTCGGAAGGCCCGCTGAAGACGATGGCGATTCCGCAACAGTGGAGCGAGAGTCAGCCGGACCTGCGGTACCCGGCGCCGCGCCTCGGCGAACATTCGGTGCAGTTGCTCACCGAAGCCGGTTTCGATCGCGGTGAAATAGACGAGCTGCTGAATTCCGGCGCCACGTACACACCCGAAGTGCGCGCCGCACATTCGGCCGGCTGACCACCAAGGAGGAAGACGATGCAGCGTGATCTGCCGTTATCGGGAGTTGTCGTGGTCGAGCTGGGCGACAGTGCCTCGGCACCGTTCAGCGGGAAGATCCTCGCGGAACTCGGCGCCGAGGTGTGGAAGGTGGAGCGTCCGACGGGCGACTCCGCCCGCGGCTGGGGGCCGAGCACATGGAAGGGCAGCGGCGCCGCGTTCCATGCGCTCAATCGCGGTAAGCGTTGCATCAGCATCGACATCAAGGATCGAGATCAGCTGAAGACGCTGCACACGCTGATCGCCGAACGCGCGGACGTCTTCATCCACAACCTCCGGCCGGGTTCCAGTGCGAAGTACGGGCTGGACGCCGACAGCCTCCGGGTGACCAAGCCGGAGTTGATCTATTGCGAGATCGGCGCGTTCGGACATGTGGGTCCGCTGAACACACTCCCCGGATACGACCCGCTGATGCAGGCGTTCTCCGGAATCATGAGCATCACGGGCGAGGAGGGACAGCCCCCGGTGCGGGCAGGGGTGTCCATCATCGACTTCGGGTCCGCGATGTGGGCGGTGATCGGCATCCTGTCGGCGCTGCACCGCCGTCAGGTGAAACACGCCGGTGCGACGGTCAACGCGTCGCTCCTCGAGACCGCCATGGCGTGGATGTCGATCGGCGTCGCGAACTACAACGCCGACGGCGAACCCGGCGGTCGCCACGGGTCGGGTGTCGCGTTCATCGTCCCGCACCGCGCGTACTCGACCAGCGACGGCGATCTGATCGTGAGTTGCGCCAACGACCCGCTGTTCGCTCGCCTCTGCGCCGCACTCGGACATCCGGAATGGTCGACCGACGATCGGTTCGCCACCAACGCTGGGCGGCTGCAGAACCGGGCCGAGATCGACCGGCTGATCGGTGAGCAACTGGCGAAGGAAACACGTGCCCACTGGCAGGAACTGCTGCAGGGTGCCGGCATCCCGGCCGCACCGATCCAGACCACCGCCGAAGTCGTCGCCCACGAGCACACCCATGCGCTCGGGATCATCGGCACGCCGTCGGACGACGAGATCGGACTGGTCGGTCTGCCCCTGTCGTTCGACGGTCGGCGCCCGCCGCCCCTGCACGCGGCTCGCGACATCGGGGCGGACAACGACCAACTTCCCGAAGTGCTGAAGATCAGACCCTGACGGAGGTGCCCACCTGGTATTCCGACAGCTCGATGAGATTTCCGTCCGGATCGCGGATGTACACACTGGTCATCAGCCCTCGAGCGCCGTGGCGCTGGACAGGACCTACTTCCACCGGAACGCCCCTGTCGGACAGCTCGCGGACAACCGCGTCGATGGATTCTTCGACGATCAGGCAGACGTCGGCGCTACCGGGTTGCGCGTGCCGAGCGTTGGGCGTCACCTCGCTCGGTTGCTGGTGCAGATTGATCTTGCTGCGACCGAACAGCAAGGCCCGGCGATCGTCGCCGTACCGGTGTTCGGACATCCCGAGCACCGTCGAGTAGAACTCGACGGTGGTGTCGATGTCGGCAACAGTCAGCACGAAATGGTCGATATGCGCGATATGCATCTGAATCGTCCGTTCCCGTCTCGAGCAAACCCACCGCTCAATTCATTTGCGCCCGAGCACCGATCGGCGCCCGCACTGAGCATTTTCTGCAGAATTGTTCCGAAAGTCAAAGATGCGGAAGCTAACCCGAGGTAAGCCCCACCCTGTGGATCGTAACTTCCACTCCCCCTTGCGTTTCTGTTCCCAAAGGCCGAACGCACGCCGCGAAGCCAGGAAAGCACTGTGAACCATGAATCTCGCATCACACGTCGATCGTGACGATTGGCGACCACAGGCGCGTTGCCGTGGCATGGACATCGCCGTCTTCTATACCGATCGCGAAGACAATCGCACCTGGTCACGCCGTCAGGAGCAGCAAGCGAAGGCGATCTGCCGCCAATGCCCGGTGATCAGCGAATGTCGCGCAAGCGCGATTCATTTCGGAGAGCAACACGGAATCTGGGGCGGCCTGAACCCGAACGAGCTTCGCGCCGCCCGCAAGTGGAGTCGATGGCAAAGATAGCCGATCGATTGTCGCGGTCATGGGGGTGCTGGTGGCCCCTCCCACGTCGGCTTCGAGATACGTAAGATCAGGCCGGAGGGCACACTCGATCGGCTCGCCGAATCGAATTCGTCGGATCACTCGGCCCTCATCCGACATCGGCAGACGTCGCATTACCCGTCCCGACGTTCCGGTCGGGGCATCCATCATTTCTTGCCGCCATCACAATGCGGTGGGACCAGGAGGACACAAGAATGGTCACGAACCACGAATCCCATTACATCGGCGGCGAGTACCGGGCCGCCCACTCCGCCGAGACAATCTCCGTCATCAATCCGTCGACGGAGGAAGCCTTTGCCTCCATCGTCGACGGTGATTCCTCCGATATCGACGCGGCCGTGCAGGCCGCCGACGCCGCCGGGGTCACGTGGGCCGCCACCCCTCCGTCCGAGCGAGCCGCTTCCCTGCGCCGCCTGGCCGACACCTACGAAGGCCGTATCGACGAGATCGCTGCGCTGGTGACGCGGCAGAACGGCACCCCGATCAGCGTGTCCCGGGCGATGCAGCAGCAAATTCCGCTGTACTACCGGTACTTCGCGTCGCTCGCCGACACCCTCGTCGAAGAGGAGCCACTGGAAACGTCCATCGGTGACGCGCTCCTGCAGCGTCGGCCGGTCGGCGTGGTGGGGGCGATCACCCCCTGGAACGGCCCCCAGCCCCTGCTCGCGTGGAAGATCGGACCGGCACTCGCGGCAGGATGCACCGCGGTGATCAAGCCGGCACCGGAAACTTCGCTCGATGCTTTTCTCTTCGCGGAAATCGCCACCGAAGCGGGTATCCCCGCCGGCGTCGTCAACGTCGTCACGGGAGGCCGCGAGACCGGCAGCGCCCTCGTCGAGCATCCGCTGGTGCGCAAGATCGCCTTCACCGGTTCCACCGTCGCCGGCAAGGCCATCGCCGAGACCTGCGGCAGGGACCTCAAGCGGGTGACACTCGAACTGGGCGGCAAGTCGGCCGCCATCCTGCTCGAGGACGTCGATCTCGACGCCTTCAAGCCGTTCGTGGCAACCGCGTGCTCACCGAACACCGGCCAGATTTGCCGGTCCCTGACCCGGGTGCTCGCACCCCGGTCGCGGTACGACGAAGTAGTCGACGCGGTCAGTGCCGCGATGAGCGAGATCCCGATCGGCGATCCGACCGATCCCGCCAACCTGTTCGGCCCCCTGGTGTCCGAACGGCAGCGAGATCGCGTCGAGTCGTACCTGGAGCTGGGACAACGTGAAGGAGCGAAGGTCGTCGTCGGCGGGGGCCGATCCACGGCGAACGACCGGGGTTTCTACATCGAGCCGACCGTGTTCCGTGACGTCACCAACGACATGCGCATCGCCCGTGAAGAGATCTTCGGCCCGGTCCTCGTCGTCATCGCCTACGAGAACGAGGACGAGGCCATCGCCATCGCCAACGACTCCGAGTACGGCCTCGGCGGCGGCGTCTTCTCTCCGGACCGCGAGCACGCCACCGCCGTCGCCCGGCGCATCGTGACCGGCACGATCGGTGTCAACAGCGCGTCGTTCCCCACGGAGGCACCATTCGGCGGCGTCAAGAACAGCGGCATGGGCAGAGAACTCGGGCCCAGCAGCCTCGAACCGTACCTGGAGCTCAAAACGATCTTCCGCAGCGCCTGACAGCCGGATCCCGGAGAAGGGGGCACCCCCGCGAAGGACGAACAGTGCGAAAACACGTCATGACAGGCTCGAAGCGACCGAAAGACGCCACCGGTAGGCGGCAGGTGATGCACCGCGAGGCACTCGGCCGCGCTGCCCTGCGAGGGCTGAAGCCCGGACGGCCCCTTCAGGATCCTGCCCGTCTGCTTCGTGTGGCAGTCGGCATGATCGTCGCGGCGATCGGCGGCTACTTCCTGCACGACTTCGAAGAGCAGGTCCTGATCTGTGTCGGTGCGTTCCTCGGGGGCATCGCATCCTTGATGCCACACAACCGCTCACGTCTGGGAGCAGCCGTCCTCACCGGAACAGCCGAGATCTTCGCCGCGGCCGCCGGGATCCTCTTACACGGGCTGTGGTGGCTCATCCTCCCCGTTCTCTTCATCGGCTTGTTCACGGCCGGGATCCTGCGTGTAGTGGCGCTGAGCATCAGCATGCGGTTTCTCGTCGTCACGATCATCTTCGTCGCCTTCGCCGAGATCACCCCGTCCCTGCCGGTCGGTGCCCGTGAGCTCGCACTGTTCGCGGTCGGCGTCGCCATCATGCTCATGGCACAACTGCTCCCGCCGTACGAGCCACGCCATGCGGTGCAACGCCGCGCCGTCGCATCGCTCTACGACGCGTTGGCCTCCGGTGGGCCGTACGGTCCGGCGCTACTGGCTGCCGACCGAAGCCTTGCCCTGCTTCGCGGTCGCCGCCACCGCGAGATCGACCACCTCACCGAACTCGTCGAGCGTGGGGAGGAAATAGCCCAGTTGCTCGCGGCCGTGAACAATCGGGGCGACGATGTGGACGCCCCCTGGCGAGCAGCTGTGTCCGAGCATCTGCACGCGATCGGAGGCGCCATCCGGCGCCGCCGCCCCGAACTTCTCCCGTCGGATCTGGCAGTGACAGCCGGGCAGGACCGACTGCAGCGCAGGCTGATCGACGCGATCACGACCGCGGCGCGGACCACAGCCGGCGCCCCCGCCCCCGTCCCGTCGGACGAGCGTCGACCGCCGACCTCACTGGAACTCGTCCGTGCCGAATTGCATCCGGCGTCACCGATCGTCCATCACGCGTTGCGGCTCGCGGTCACCGGGGTCATCGGTCAAGTAATCGGCGTCGCGATCGGCGCCTGGGTCGGCACGCATGTGTTGCTCCACGGACACGGCTTCTGGGTTGTCGTCGCTGTGGTGCTGATCCTGTTCCCCGACTACGGAGAGACTTTTGCGCGCGGTATCGGCCGTACCGTCGGTACGCTCGCCGGCGCCGCCGTCGGTCTGGCGTTGTCGTTCCTCCCCCCGGATCCGATACTGCACACCGTCACGCTCATCACGCTGTTCCTCGGCTATCTCGCATTCCGCAGCTGCGGCCAGCCCTGGACCATGCTGTGGGTCGTGGCCTGGATTTCGGCATTGACGGTCGGTCCACTCGGGGCGGTGACCCGCGGCGCCGAAACAGTCATCGGCTGCGCTCTGGCATTCGCCGCGTACATGCTCGCGCCCACCTACCAGCGCAAGCGGCTCAGCGAGTTGCTCGCGGTATGGGCGCGAGCCGAAGCGGATCGCCTCGACGCGCTCGATCGGCTATCGGACCAGCCGCAGGAGAACCACCGGCTCGAGGTCGCCAGGGCGACCGTGGGCAGTAGGTTGGCTCGACTCGAGATCGTCGAGGCCGCGGACCACGCCCAGCTCGAACCCGACGACAAGGCAGGACGCTGGACGAACGACGACATTGCGCGGGCCGTCCAGGCTGTCGTCGAGATCGGACGGCAGGTCTCGGTCCTGGGCGCTCTCGCGCCCGGCTCGGACCGGGACAGCGGCCCTCAGCTGCGGCAAGAGACGGCATTGCTGGCGTACAAGCTCAGGGACCTGGCGGCCCCTATCGAGCTACACGAAACCGTACCGCCCTCAGATCCAGCTCGCCCGGTGCCGAACCGGCGGCAGGACCACCCGGTGCCCGACCCGGACCTGCAGATCGCCATCGACAAGGCCACCGAATCGATATCCGTGCTGGGCGCGACCCTGGCGAAGCAGCTCAGCTGCCGCAGCGTGTGAGGCAGCCCTCGGCGGGCGGTGCCTGCGCCCAGCCGGCGAGAACGAGCAGGGAATCCTTCGTGGCGGAGTCGCGTGTCGGGAGGGGTATCGAACCCCAACCCCGTCACGCGAAGTGGGCATTGACCCAGTCGAGCATCTGCTCGGGGTTCTCGGGGAAGTAGTTGTAACCGTCGAAGCGTCCGCGCCCAGGCAGCGGCTGAGCAGCCCGATGTGCGAGTTGTCGATGCCCAGGCGAGTGCGCCCGTAGTGCAGGGAGCCGATGACGTCACGGTATTCGAGGAGGCCGATCCCGACGATCCCGCCGTTCGCGGCGCCGCTGTGGGGGGCAGTAGTGGAACCCAGAGGCGTACCGCGAAGAAGTGCAGTGCAG
>NZ_JBHUSF010000283.1:0-12343 GCF_042673295.1 Rhodococcus sp. NPDC057014 | reverse complement strand
GTCTTCGACGGCACCGGACTGACGTACCGGGACCTCGACGAACGGTCGAACCAGCTGGCCCGGTTGCTGGTGGACAGGGGAGTGGGACCCGAAACCCGGGTCGCGCTGGCGCTGCCCCGGTCCTTCGAATCGGTGGTGGCCGTCTGGGCGGTGGCCAAGACGGGTGCCGCCTTCGTGCCCGTCGACCCCGGCTACCCCGCGGACCGCATCCTGCACATGGTGCAGGACTCCGGGGCGATGGTCGGGATCACCGTGTCCGGGAAGCGGGAACTGCTGCCGGACTCGATCCGGTGGATGCTCCTCGACGACCCGGCACTCGAGGTGCACTGCACCCACGAGTCCCGGTTGCCGCTCACCAACCGCGACCGCATGCGGCCGATCCTGTCCGACCAGGTGGCGTACGTCATCTACACGTCGGGATCGACCGGCAGACCCAAGGGTGTCGCGGTGACGCACCGCGGCCTGATGAACCTGGTGACCGACGAACGTGAGCTGCTCGGCGTCACGTCCCGTTCGCGGACACTGCATTTCGCGTCGCCGAGCTTCGACGCCTCCGTGTTCGAGATGCTGATGGCACTCGGCGCGGGAGCCACGATGATCATCGCGCCGCCCACGATGTACGGCGGATCGGAACTCGCGGAACTGCTCGCGGCCGAACGCATCACCCATGCGTTCTCGACCCCGGCGGCGCTGGCGTCGGTGGACCACCGCGGGCTGGGTGACCTCGCCGTGGTCGTCGTCGCCGGTGATGTGTGCCCGCCGGAACTGGTCGCCCGCTGGGCGCCCGGACGCCGCATGGTCAACGCGTACGGCCCCAGCGAGGCGACGATCATGTCGTCCATCACCGAACCGCTCCGCGCCGGCGAACCGGTCACCATCGGCGGCCCGAGCCGCGGGGTGCGGGCGCTCGTGCTGGACGGGCGACTGCGTCCGGTGCCGGTGGGGGTGCCGGGCGAACTGTACGTCGGGGGACCGAGTCTGGCCCGCGGCTACCTCGGACGGCCCGGACTGACCGCCGAACGCTTCGTCGCCGACCCGTACGGCGAGCCCGGCGACCTCCTGTACCGCACCGGCGACCTCGTCCGCTGGCGGGAGAACCGCGTCCTCGATTTCGTCGGCCGCACCGACCACCAGGTGAAGATCCGCGGATTCCGGATCGAACTCGGCGAGATCGACGCCGCCCTCACCGCGCACCCGCAGATCGAGTACGCCACCACGATCGGCTACGAGCACCCGAACGGGGAGACCTCCCTCGTCGCGTACGTGCTGCCGTTCACCGGTGAGGACGTCGACCGCGTCGAGGTCGCGAATTTCGTCGGCCGCACCCTGCCCGCGTACATGGTCCCCGCGTCCGTCACCCTCCTCGACGTCCTGCCGCTCACCCCGGCGGGCAAACTGGACCGGGCCGCGCTGCCCGAACCGATCTTCGCCGCCGCGGCCACGACGTTCGAGGCGCCGCGGAACCCGATGGAGGTGATCGTCGCCGGCATCTTCGCGGACATCCTCGCCCTCCCCGAGATCGGCATCCACGACAGCTTCTTCGACCTCGGCGGCAACTCGCTGCTCGCAACCCAGGTGGTGTCGCGGATCAACGCCGCCCTCGACGTCCACGTCGGGGTCCGTGAGGTGTTCGAATCGCCCACCGTCGCCGCACTCGCGGCGCGGATCACCGAGACCACCACCCACGGTGCGCGGCGGCCCGCACTGACGGCGAGGGTGCGCCCCGAACACATTCCGCTGTCGCTCGCGCAGCAGCGGATGTGGTTCATCAACCAGTTCGACACCGCGTCACCGGCCTACAACCTGCCGGTCGCACTCCGTCTGTCGGGTGAGGTGGACCTGCGTGCCATGCAGATCGCGATCGCCGATCTCGTCGGACGGCACGAGGCGCTGCGCACCGTGTACCCCGATTCCGCCGACGGCCCGCACCAGGTGATCCTGCCCGCCACCGACGCGGTGCCCGACCTGACACCGGTGCCTGCGCACCCCGACGACGTCCTCGAACGGGTGCTCGCACTCGTGACGACGGGCTTCGACGTGACCTCGGACGTGCCGCTGCGGGCACGGATGTACCGCGTCGGCACCGACGACTACGTGCTCGTCATGGTCGCCCACCACATCTCGGGGGACGGCTGGTCGCTCGCCCCACTGGCCCGCGACGTCATGCTCGCCTACACCGCCCGCACCGAGGGGCACGTCCCCCTCTGGACGCCGCTGCCGGTGCAGTACGCCGACTACAGCCTGTGGCAGCGGGAACTCCTCGGCGACGAGGCCGACCCCGAATCGGTTGCTGCCGAACAGATCACGTACTGGACCCGCACCCTGGACGGTCTGCCGGACCGGCTGTCGCTGCCGACCGACCGCCCCCGGCCCGCGGTCGCCTCCCATCGGGGCGCGCACGTGCCGTTCACCATCGACGCCGACACCCACCGCGCACTGCTGACGCTCGCGCGCGGCCGGAACGCCTCGCTGTTCATGGTGATGCACACCGCGCTCGCGGTCCTCCTCGCGCGACTGAGCAACGAATCCGACATCGCCGTCGGCGCGCCCATCGCCGGACGCGGCGAGGAGTCCCTCGACGAACTCGTCGGCATGTTCGTGAACACCCTGGTCCTGCGCACCCACGTCGACCTCGGGACTTCGTTCGCGGACAGCCTGAACGTCGCACGGTCCACCGACCTGGGCGCGTTCGCGCACTCGGACATCCCGTTCGAGCGCCTCGTCGACGTGCTGAATCCGGCCCGTTCCCGCGCGCACCACCCGCTGTTCCAGGTGGCGTTCTCGTTCCAGAACCTCGCCACCGCCACACTCGAACTTCCCGGCCTGCATGTCGAGGGACTCGACGTGCCGAACACGATCTCCAACTTCGACCTGCACCTGACGCTGTCGGAGAAGCACGACGCCGACGGCGCCCCGGACGTGATCGAGGCCCAGTTCACCTACGCCACCGACCTCTTCGACGACACGACGGTCCGGGCGTTCGCGGAACGCTTCCTACGCATCCTCGGGTCGGTCGTGCGGGACCCGAACCTCGCGGTCGGTGCCATCGACCTTCTCGACGACGTCGAACGGCAGTCGGTGATCGCCGAATTCAACGACACCGCTGTCGATCTGCCGCAGACGACCCTCCCCGACCTGTTCTCCGCCCAGGTGGCGCGGACACCCGACGACCCCGCGGTGTTCTTCGAGGGCACCGAACTGACGTACGCCGAGTTCGACCGGCGCGTCGACGCGCTCGCCCACCGGCTGATCGATGCCGGCGTGGGGCCGGAAGCGGTGGTGGGGCTGGCGATGAACCGGTCGATCGAACTGCTCACCGGGATGTACGCGGTGCTGCGGGCCGGTGGCGCGTACCTGCCGATCGATCTCGGACATCCGGCAGACCGGCTGGCATACGTGCTGGAGACGGCACGCCCGGTGTGCATCCTCACCACGTCCGCGGACGGGTTCACCACCGAGAACGTCCCCGTACTCGAGGTCGACACCCTCGACCTCGCCCCGCGCGGACCCGTGACCGCCGCGCACCGCCGCGCCCCGCTGCGACCGGAGAACACGGCGTACCTGATCTTCACGTCCGGGTCCACCGGCCGACCCAAGGGAGTCGCGGTGCCGCACGCCGCCATCGCGAACCAACTCCGCTGGAAGCAGCACGAATACCCGCTCGATACCACCGACGCGGTCGTGCAGAAGACGCCGGTCACGTTCGACCTGTCGGTGTGGGAGCTGTTCTGGCCGCTGACGGCGGGTGCCCGGCTCGTCATCGCCCGCCCGGACGGCCACCGCGATCCGGCCTACCTGGCGGACCTGATGCGTCAGCACCGCGTCACGACAGCACATTTCGTACCGTCCCTGCTGGAGGCATTCACCCCGGGTGCGGGGGAGCAGCCGGCCCTGCGCCGGGTTCTGTGCATCGGTGAGGCGCTGCCCGCCGACGCGGCCGCCCGTTTCCGCAGCCGGTTCGGTTCCGTCTCCCTGCACAACCTGTACGGCCCCACCGAGGCGGCCGTGTCCGTGACCGCCTGGGCTCACACCGACGGCGACACCGACACCGTCCCCATCGGCGGACCGGAATGGAACACGCAGGCGTTCGTGCTGGACGCCCGGCTGAACCCGGTTCCCGTCGGGGTGGCGGGGGAGCTGTACCTGGCCGGTGACCAGCTGGCCCGCGGCTACGTGGCCCGCACCGATCTGACGGCCGAGCGCTTCATTGCCAACCCGTTCGGCGCACCCGGTTCACGGCTCTACCGCACCGGTGACGTGGTCCGGTGGCGCATCCGGGACGGGAAGGGGGTCCTCGAATACCTCGAGCGCTCCGACTTCCAGGTGAAGGTCCGCGGATTCCGCATCGAACTCGGCGAGATCGAATCGGCGCTGGTGCGGTCCGCCGGGGTGGGGCAGGCCGTCGTGGTCGCCCACCGGAACCCGCACACCGGGACCGCCCTCGTCGGCTACGTCGTCCCCGAGGACGGCTCGACCATCGACTCCGCCGCGGTGCTCGCCGACGTCGGCGCCGCGGTGCCGAGCTACATGGTGCCCGCCGCCCTCGTCGTGCTCGCGGAACTGCCGCTGACCGCGAACGGGAAACTCGACCGCAAGGCGCTCCCCGCACCCGACTTGGCCTCGACGGCAGTCGAATACCGCGCGCCCGCAACACCCACCGAGGAGGTCGTCGCCGCCGTGTACGCCGACGTGCTCGGCGTCGAGGAGGTCGGGACCGGCGCGAACTTCTTCGACCTCGGTGGCAACTCCCTCGTCGCGACCCGGGTGGTCGCCCGGCTGTCCGAGACGCTCGGTCGCCGCGTCGAGATTCGGTCCCTGTTCGAGGCGCCTGCCGTCGGTGCCCTTGCGTCGCTGCTGGACTCGACGGACGCGACCGGATCCGCCCGCCCGGTGCTGACCCCGACAGTGCGCCCCGAACGGCTCCCGCTGTCCTCGGCGCAGCAACGGATGTGGTTCCTCAACCGGTTCGACCCGAACTCCGCCGTGCACAACATCCCCGTCGCGGTCCGGCTGTCGGGCGTCCTGGACGTCGACGCACTGCAGCACGCGGTCACCGACGTCCTCCACCGCCACGAGTCGCTGCGGACGATCTACCCGGACTCCGCCGACGGCCCGCACCAGGTGATCCTGCCCGCCGACCGGGTCGGTGACACAGCGTCCGTCGTCGCGACCGACGAGACCGCACTGCCCGCTCTGATCGCCGACCTGGTGACCACCGGGTTCGACGTCACCGCGGAGGTCCCGGTCCGGGTGCGGATCTTCCGGATCTCCGCGACGGAGCACGTCCTCGCCGTGGTCGTGCACCACATCTCCGGCGACGGCTGGTCGATGGCGCCGATGGTGCGGGACGTGATGGCGGCGTACGCGGCGCGGTCGGCGTGCACGAGCCCGGACTGGGCGCCGCTGCCGGTGCAGTACGCCGACTACGCCCTGTGGCAGCGGGCCCTCCTCGGCGACGACACCGATCCCGACTCGGTGTCGGCGCGGCAGCTCGCGTTCTGGACGCAGACCCTCGCGGGAGCCCCGGATCAGCTGGATCTGCCCACCGACCGGCCGCGTCCCGCGGTCGCGTCGTACCGGGGCGGTACCGTCGACTTCACCGTGCCGTCCGATCTGCACGGCTCCCTGCTGGGTGCGGCGCGGGACGCGAACGCCTCCGTGTTCATGGTGGTGCACTCGGCGCTCGCGGTGCTGCTGAGCCGGCTCGCCGGTTCCGCGGACATCGCCATCGGAACCCCCGTCGCGGGACGCGGTGAACGCGAACTCGACGACCTGATCGGCATGTTCGTCAACACGCTGGTCCTGCGACAGCACGTCGACGGCGGGCGCACATTCGCCGAACTCCTCGCCGATGTGCGCGAGACCGATCTCGCCGCGTTCTCGCACGCGGACGTCCCGTTCGAGCGCCTCGTCGAGGTCGTCAATCCGTCGCGGTCCACCGGGCGGCACCCCCTGTTCCAGGTGATGCTCACGTTCCAGAACCTCGACCAGGCGACCCTGGAACTCGGCGACCTGTCGGTGAGCGGTGTCGACTTCGACGTGGACATCGCCAAATTCGACCTGCAACTCACCCTGATGGAGCAGTTCGACTCCGAGGGAGTCCCGGCCGGGATCGCCGCCCGCCTCACGTACGCCGCCGACCTGTTCGACGAGCCGTCCGCGCACGTGTTCGGGCAGCGGTTCCTGCAGGTGCTGCGGGCGGCGGTCGACGGTCCGGACACCGCGGTCGGCGACCTCGACATCCTCGGCAGCGGCGAACGGAAGCAGATCGCCGGCACCAACGACACCTCGCACCCCGTGCCCGCCGGCACCCTCGCATCGCTGCTCGACGCGGCGGTGGCGGCGGACCCCGACCGGATCGCGGTGGTCTTCGAGCGGGACGAGTTGACCTACGCGAATTTCGACGCCCGCGTGAACAGGCTGGCGCGCCGACTGATCGAGCAGGGCGTCGGCCCTGAGTCGGTGGTGGCGGTGGCGATGCGCCGTTCGATCGATCTGCTCGTCGGAATCCATGCCGTGGTCAAGGCGGGCGGCGCCTACCTGCCGGTCGATCCCGACCATCCGGTCGAGCGCACCGCGTACGTGCTCGACACCGCACAGCCGGCATGTGTGCTGGTCAGCGGTCCCGGACTCGCCGACAGCGGCGCGGTCCCCGTCATCGACGTCGCCTCCGAGGACCTCTCCCGGTACGGCAGCGCGCCCGTCACCGATCGGGACCGGCTCCGGCCGCTGTCCGCGGCGAACACGGCGTACGTGATCTTCACGTCCGGGTCGACGGGTCGTCCGAAGGGGGTCGCGGTCACGCACGGTGCGATCGTGAACCGGTTGCTGTGGATGCAGCACGAATATGCCCTGACCAGCACGGACATCGTTCTGCAGAAGACGCCGGTGACGTTCGACGTGTCGGTGTGGGAGCTGTTCTGGCCGCTGCAGGTGGGGGCGTCGCTGGTGATCGCTGCACCCGACGGACATCGCGATCCGCGGTATCTGACAGGGCTGGTACAGGAACGTCACGTGACGACCATGCATTTCGTACCGTCGATGCTGTCGGTGTTTACTGCGGAACCGGCTGTGGTGCAGTGTGATTCGTTGCGGTTGGTGTTCTGTTCGGGGGAGGCGTTGACGCCGGAGCAGGTGTCGCGGTTCCGGGCGGTCAGCAGTGCGGATCTGCACAATTTGTACGGGCCGACGGAGGCTGCGGTCGACGTGACGTCCTGGGAGACCGGTGCGTCGGACACGGTGTCGGTGCCCATCGGTCGTCCGGTGTGGAACACGCAGGTGCATGTGCTGGATGCGCGGTTGCATCCGGTGCCGAACGGGGTGGCGGGGGAGTTGTATCTGGCGGGTGATCAGTTGGCGCGGGGGTATCTCGGTCGCGTTGATCTCACCTCGGATCGGTTCGTGGCGAATCCGTTCGTCGCGGGTGGTCGGATGTATCGGACGGGGGATCTGGTGCGGCGCCGGGGTGATGGGGCTCTGGAGTATCTGGGTCGTACGGACTTCCAGGTGAAGTTGCGGGGTCAGCGGATCGAGTTGGGGGAGATCGAGTCTGCCCTGGAGACGCATCCGGATGTCACGCAGGCGGTCGTGGTGGTGCACCGGGACGAGCGCGGCGAGGAGGCCCTCGTCGCCTATCTGGTGGGACGGCGCGCGGCGGAGTGGTCCGACGTGCGCGCACACCTGTCGACCCGGGTTCCGTCGTACATGATCCCGGCGCAGGTCGTGCACCTGGACACGCTGCCGCTGTCGGTGAACGGCAAACTCGACCGCAAGGCCCTGCCCGCACCGGAGGTCCGCTCGGCCGCCGCCGAGTACCAGCCGCCACGAACGGCGGCCGAACGGGCCGTCGCCACCGTGTTCGGCGAGGTCCTCGGCATCGACGGGGTCGGCGCCACGGACAGCTTCTTCGACCTCGGCGGCAACTCCCTGATCGCCACCCGCGTCGCGTCCGCGCTCGGGTCCGAACTGGGCATCGACTTCCCGCTGCAGTGGATGTTCACCGACCCGACACCGCGGTCGCTGGGGCAGCGCATCCAGAACGCGGCGACCGACGGCAAGCACGACGCCGGTGCCGCGCTCGACGTGCTGCTCCCGATCCGCACCCGAGGGACGGCGGAGCCGCTGTTCTGCGTCCACCCGTTCATCGGGCTCGCATGGAGCTACGCCGGGCTGAGCCGGGAACTGACCGAGGACCGGCCGATTTACGGGCTGCAGTCGCCGGCTCTGACCGAGGACGGGCCGCACCCGGAGACGATCACCGACTACGCGGATCGCTACGTCCGGGAGATCCGCTCGATCCAGCCGCACGGCCCGTATCACCTGGTGGGCTGGTCGCTGGGCGGGGTCATCGCGCACGAGATGGCGGTGCAGTTGCAGGCGGCGGGCGAAGAGGTGCGTCTGCTCGGACTCCTCGACAGCTACGTCGGACTCGACCGCAGCGTGGAGAACACCGCGACCACGGCGGACCTTCTCGGCGGTGCCGGCCTGGACCTGCCCGACGACGGGGTTCTCGACGAACTCGCGCCCGGCGGGCAGTTCGACGCCGAGCGGGCGGCCGCGCTGCTCCGGGTGGTCGGCGGTCCGCTGGCGGCGCTCACCGCCCCGGAACTCGACCGGATCTACGGGAACGCACTGCGGGCACCCGACCTGATCGACGGACACCGGCCGAGGGTGTTCGACGGCGAACTGGTGTTCTTCACCGCCGCCCTCGACGACGGCTTCCACATCGACCCGGTGACCTGCTGGAGCCCGTTCGTGCGTGGAAGGATCGACGAACACCCGGTGGACGCGACGCACTGGACGATGACGACACCGGACGCTCTCGCCGCGATCGCACCGCACCTCGAGCGTGCGCGGCGCCGGCCGCGGCACGCCGCGCCCGACACCGGCAGGGACGCCGACCCCGACGACAGCGAGAACCGGCCGCATTCGGTGCGCTGACCACACCCCGCCGCCGCTCAACCGACCGCGAGGTTTGGTTTGGGCGGTGAAGGGGGAATACCACGAAATGTGAGCGGTTGTAGCGGAAATGAGCGGTTGACCACCCCGAACATCGCGGACGCCGGACCTGCCGTGGCTTCAGGGTGCCGGTTTCATACCCCAGGTGTGAGATCTGACCGAAGAGAAGACCAAACCCTTGACTCCGCGGTACCGAATAGTAGATTGAGAGCGGTCATGTGACCTACCTCTCATACGGTACGGAAGCCCGGGAGGTCGGTCATACGTGGTTTCTTCGACTGCGTGTTCGGGGCGTGACGCTCGGTGCTTGGTGTGCTCGGAATGTAACGCGCCCGCGTTCAGCAGATCGGAGTACTTGGATGAGTCCTGTCGAGACGGTGACCAGCCCAGTGACCTACAGAAGCTTGTCCGTGTCCAACATCCCGTCCCCGCCGGCGATGGGGTCGCCGGAACCCCGGACCACGCCGGAGGCGGGGTCGCCGACCCTCCGGACGCGGCGAACGCCGCCCCGGCTGAGCCGAGACGGCGTTCGTACGGTTCGGTGGCCTGTGTCAGGCTCCGCGGCGCTTCGCCTTCAAAAGGTCGAGGCGCTCCTTCAGCAGCTCTTCCAGTTCCTCCTTGGAGCGGCGTTCGAGCAGCATGTCCCAGTGGGTACGCGGCGGCTTGACCTTCTTGGCCTCGGGCGCGGTGCCCTCGACCAGGGTCCCTTCGAGGCCGTTGCGGCACAGCCACGTGCCGGGGATCTCGGCATCGTCGGCGAAGGGGATGTCGAAGATCTCACCGTTGTCGCACCGGTACTTGGCCATCCGACGGGGCGCGAGGTCGTGGTCACGGTCGGTCTCGTAGCTCACCGCTCCGAGTCGACTCCCTCGAAGTACGCGATCTGCCATGGTTGTGTCCTCTCCTCGTTCGTCTCCGCGCGAGCACGCCTGGACCAGCACCAAGCGTTCACACTCATCTACAACGCCACGGCCTCCCGATTGGTTCCCGCACGCCGCGCAGATGCAACCTCGACATCTTACCGGGCGGGCTCGGGGGCGCCGCGCAGTAAGGTGGTCGATCATGACCAGCGCCTCCCGCAGACCGGATTCCTGTGTGTGGTGCGGACGCGAAGTGGCCGAGACGGGAATGGGCCGGCGTCGCCGGTACTGCCGTCAATCGTGCCGGCAACGCGCGTACGAGCAGCGCAACCAGGTCAAGGGCACCAGCATCCCCGCCGATGCGGTGGTGCTCACCTCGGAGGAAGCCTCCGCCATGGTCGACCGGGTTTTCCAGGTTCGATGTGCCGCCGAGGACGTGGCGACAGCCGTTGCCGAAGGTGCGGCGGCCCATGAGGTGGAGTCCCTGTGCGCCGATCTCGTGCAACTCGCACGTGAGGCCGAACGCTTCCGCTGAGCCTCCGACCGAGGCGGGGGAGCGTGGGACGCACTCTGCTCGACCGGTCCGACCGTCGCCGATCGATGGCGATTCCGAAACGAACATCACGAATCGACGCACACCGGGCCCACACGTACAGCACGATCAGTACAGCGTGGGAGACCGGCGTCGGTTGGTCCGTCTCACGCGCAGGACTTGCGCATCCAAGGTCTTCTACCCGCTGGGGGAACGAGATGACGAGTGTGAATTCGCCGCAGCCGACTAACGGCGCCGAAGATGTGAACGTTCCCGAAGGGGCCTTCCCGCTCTCCTCGGTGCAACGGAGCATGTGGTTTGCCCAACAACTGAGCCCGACGGTCCCCAAGTTCATCGCCCAGTACATCGAGTTGCGGGGCGAGATCGACCTGGACTTGCTGAGCGATGCGGCCGTGCAGGCCGGTCAGGAGTTCCAGTCGCCGTTCCTGCGTCTGCTCGACGTCGACGGGGAGCCCTATCAGGCGGTCGATTTCACGATCGACCCGTCGATCGGGTTCCTCGACTTCCGCGGCGAGGACGACCCGATGTCGGCCGCGCAGGTGTGGATCGACGAGGACTACGCGACACCTCTGCGGTTGACCCGGGACCGGCTCGTCGAGATGAACGTCCTGCAGGTCGGTGAGCAGCACTACCTGTGGTACACCAGGATTCACCACGTCGCGCTCGACGGGTACAGCGGCATGACCATGGTGAACCGGATCGCGGCGCTGTACACCGCGGCGATCGAGGGCACCGAACCGGAACCGAATCGTGCGCTGGACCTGCGCGAGCTGTACGCACTCGACCAGAAGTACCGGAAGTCGAGCAGGTTCGAGAACGACCGGTTGTATTGGGCCGAACGGATAGTCGGCATCGAGCACGGGTCGACGCTCGCCACCCACGACGCCCCCGCGGCCGCGAAGAGCAGACTCGAGAGCGCGAAGATCTCCGAATCCGCGCTGGGTTTCCTCGGCGAGTCGGATCAGCGGGTCGGTGCCACGTCGGCGGCCGTCCTGCTCGCCGGGTTCGCCTGCTATTTGTCCCGCATGACGGGCAAGCGGGACGTGCTCATCAACCTGCCGGTGTCGGCGCGCACCACGGCGCCGCTGCAGCGGTCCGGCGGCATGCTCGTCAACGTCGCCCCGCTGCGGATCACGGTCCGCCCCGAGGACACGGTGGCCGAACTCGTGCAGCGGACGCAGCTCGAACTGATGGGTGCGCTGCGTCATCAGCGGTGCAGCCTCGAGGACATCCGCCGCGACGCCGGACTCGCGGGGACCGCGGAGGGGCTTGCCGGCCCGATGGTGAACGTCATGCTGTTCCACCAGGCGTTCACGCTGGGCACCGTCGACGGCGAGTATCACATCGTGACGTCGGGCCCGGTGGACGATCTGCTGGTCAACATCTATCAGAGCGGCGACGGCCAGACACTGCTCGATTTCCGTGGCAACCCCAACCGGTACGGGGCGGAGGAGCTGCGTGCGCACCACCGCCGATTCGTGGAGTTGATCGAGGAGTTCGTCACCGCGGAGCCGCAGGCGCGGACCGCCGACATCCACGCCGAGAGCGCGCGCCTCGGTGCGCGGTTCCTCGAACGGGAGTCCCAGCTCGAGTTCTGGAAGCGGGAGCTGGCGGGCCTGCCCGAGGTGACGGCGTTGCCGCTGGACCGGCCGCGCCCGGCCGAGCGGGCCGGCGCGGGTGAGGTCGTCGGGTTCGCCGTCGACGCCGACGTGCAGCACCGCGCGGCACTGCTGGCAGAGGAGGCGGGCACCGGGATCTTCACCGCGCTGCACGCCGCGCTGGCCGTGCTGCTGGGCCGGCTGGGTGACACCGACGACGTCGTGGTCGGAACACCGATCGTCGGGCGCGACACGAGCGACTCCGAAGACCCGGAAGCCGGGGCGTTCTTCAACAAGGCGGTCCTGCGGTCGCAGGTGGACGGGGCGTCGTCGTTCGTCGACCACCTGAGCCGGGTCCGGGACGCCGACCGGGC
>NZ_JBHUSF010000282.1:0-12352 GCF_042673295.1 Rhodococcus sp. NPDC057014 | reverse complement strand
CCCCTTGTCCAGCGAGTGCATCGCGATGGAGAAGCCCTGCCCCTCCGATCCGAGGAGGCAACTCGCCGGCACGCGCACGTCGGTGAACGCCAATTCGGCGGTCGCCTGCCCGCGGAGTCCGAGCTTGCCGTGGATCTCGCGGGATTCGAAGCCGGGGGTGTCCGTCGGGACCAAGAAGGCCGAAACACCCTTGGGCCCCGGACCTCCGGTGCGTGCGAACACCAGGCACACCTTGGCCCACGTGCCGTTGGTGATGAAGATCTTGGAACCGTTGATGACGTACTCGTCGCCGCTGCGCACCGCCTTGGTCTTCAGATTTCCGGGGTCCGACCCGTTGTCGGGCTCGGTGAGACCGAAACAGGCGAGCGCCTCACCGGACGCGATGCGGGGCAGCCAATCGCGCTTCTGCTCCTCGGTGCCGTGCGAGAGGATCACCTTCCCCACCAGCCCCATCGATACCGACACGATGCCCCGGACCGCGGAGTCCGCCCGGCCGAGTTCCTCCATGCCGAGGCAGTACGTGACGTAGTCGCCGCCCAGCCCGCCGTATTCCTCGGGAATGGTCATTCCGAAGAAGCCGATGTCGGCGAGTTTCCCGACGATCGCGGTGTCCACCGATTCGGCACGGTCCCACTCGGCGCGGTGCGGGACGACCTCCTTGTTCAGGAAGTCGCGGGCCAGCTGCCGGAATTCCTTCTGCTCCTCGGTCAGTGTCAGGTCCATGGAATGCTCCTCGATGCCGTGGTGAATGCACGATCATTGGATATGAGCGAGTGCTCACAACAAATGAAGCATTATTCATTTTGGTGAGGGCGTCAACCCTCGGCGGGCACGAAGTGCTGGCCCGGTGCCGCGTCGCCTGGGTAGGCTCGAGACATGCCGGTCACCTGGTCGGACGACGTCGACGAGGTCATCCGCGACGACCTCACCAGCGGGTTCGCGTACGTCACGCCCGCGGGAGGAGCTGTGGTGGCCGCGGTTGCACCCTTCGGGTTGCGTGACCGCGAGCGGGGCACCGTCGGATTCACCACCTCGCTGGGCTTCGGCCGCAAGCTCGAGCGCATCAAGGCGGAACCGCGGGTGGCGCTCGCCTTCCACGCGCGTGAGCACGGAATCGGCGACGGCACCAACCGGCGCTACGTGCTCGTGCAGGGCGACG
The DNA here is from genome assembly GCF_042673295.1 of Rhodococcus sp. NPDC057014. Taxonomy (NCBI): domain Bacteria; kingdom Bacillati; phylum Actinomycetota; class Actinomycetes; order Mycobacteriales; family Nocardiaceae; genus Rhodococcus; species Rhodococcus sp. NPDC057014. Next base: position 11,193 of record NZ_JBHUSF010000282.1, on the reverse strand, counting down.
CGACGTTCGATCCCAGCCCCGACCGGGACGTCCTCGACGCCCTCGGCGAGCGCTCGGCCCCCTATGTGGGCGCGCCGCGGCGTGGCCGATTCTGGGACCGCTGGCTCAGCGCGTACTACACCGACCGGGTGCTGGTGACGGTCGCGGTGACGCGGGTGACCGCCTGGCCCGACCTGCGCACGACCGGCGAGCCCGAGGTCTACGGCGCACCGCTCCCCGACGCCGACGCGGCGCCACAAGCGCCGCCGAAGAAGGGCACCGGGCCACGGGTGGATGCGGTGAAGATCGGTCAGCGCGCCCGGAAGCTGCCGCACGTGCTGCTCGCCTACCGAGAGGCGGACGGCTATCCGACCGTCGTGCCGGTCGACGTGAACTCGGCGAGCAGCGAGGGCGTGCGTATGAGGGTCCCTGCCGGGGTGCCGCAGGGCGGCCGCCGCGCCGGCCTGCTCGCCCACGCGTACCGGCCCCAGCTCGTCGGCCTCGAGTCGCGTCAGAACACCGGATGGCTCGAGGTCACCGGCACCGAGGCGGTGTACGCACCGCACACGCAGGGCGGATTCACTGCGCCGCCGAACAAGACGATCATGCTCCTGGCCAACGGATTCATGGCCCGCCGCGGCCTCGCGAAGGCCCGGAAGGAAGGCCGCACCCAGGCCCTGGGCCGATGAGCCGGGTGACGCCGCCGTTCACGGGGAGAATCTGCTCCGTTCACCCACCGCGCCGGACCGGCGAGGAACGACACGACTTGATCGCGCTACCTCCCCGGCACCCGCCGCACGGCCTGCCAGCCGACGACGACGAAGGTTCCTCGAATATTGTTTCCGCGCATCGACGGACACGCGGTCGCGTCCCTGGCACCTGCTACTGGCGGTAGATCTCCACGTGGGCGTCGGTGACAACGCCCGCATCCAAGGAAGGGGCACCCCAATTCGTGCTACAAGAACCAGTGGCCTGACCGGTCGTCGCGAATGAGCGACTGGACTGGCTGAATGGCCCGATCGCATAGAACGGAAAGGCGTTGGGGATGCCGTGGAGGCCCCAACAGTCGACGATCAGCGCGTACTCCCTGCCAGGGGGCGCATCGGTGTCATGGCAGGTCGCCGTCGCGCTGAAGGCATCCCGCTGGATGACGCAGTCCTGGGGCGCCGCCTGGGCGGTGCCCGAGCCGATGATCGCTGCGAAGGCCAGCCCCGATACGGCGGCGGTCGTGATGCGTGCCGCAGCGATAGTTGCGCCTCTCATCGAGATCCTTTCAGTAGCAATATGTCTGGCGTCGAGCGGCCAGGCCCGGATGCACATCCTCTGGCAGGTACCGCAGGCCTGGCCCGGTTCAGATGACGATCGGTGCACCGGTGACGAGGTCCCAGAGCCCCAGGCCCAGGAACAGCACCGCACCCACTGCCGACTGAACCGGATTTCCGTTCAGAAAACCCTCGGCACCCCAGGCAACCAAATCAGTGAAGACCTCAGACGAACCCATCGTTCCCTCTCCCTATTGTCGGTATAACCTGACACCTTGATCGTTTATACCGACCGGTCTGTTACGGACGTCGAATTCTCAGGCTCGCCGATTGGGCCGACCCACTCGGCGGCGCGATGCCTCGAGCGGATCCGCATTCGCTATCGAATGAGGACCGCACCCACCGGATGGGCGGGCCCGCTGACTAGTTGGACAGGCCGCACATTCGTCGCCTGCGGGCCCTTCTGCCCCTGCCCACCTCGAACTCCACCCGCTGATTCTCGTCGAGCGACTTGGATCCATTGCCACGTCACAATGCCCTGCGCCATGCCGATACTCCCTGCAACCTCGAGCCGGGCACTCACATCGAATTCCCGATTTCGATACCGATGATCCCGCCATCCGCCTACCGGCCACCGAGTGGCCACCGCCGACGAGATTTGGCGAAGCGCCTCGAGACCCCACGGTTCACCACCGCCGGGCCGGTCACGGTATTCTCATCTGAACCGAACCTTCGGTCGGCTCCTGTGGACGACGGCGCACCGATGCGGTGGAGTTCTGCACCTGGAAGGATTGCGCGCATGACTACGGCACGCCCCGCACGGAAGACCGGTTCGCCCGGACGGCCCGGCTACGACCTCGACTCGCTGCTCGCTGTGGCGGTCAAGGTGTTCAACGACAAGGGCTACGACGGCACCAGCATGGAGGTGCTGGCCCAGCGCCTGGGAATCACGAAGTCGTCGATCTATCACCACGTGTCCGGGAAGTCGGAGCTCCTCGAACTGGCGCTGTCGCGCGCGCTCAACGCTCTCTTCGCGGTCACCACCGAGGAGAAGGCGACGAGCGGCCGGTACATCGACCGCCTCGAGTACCTCGTCCGCCGCAGTGTCGAGGTCCTCGCCGCCGAACTGCCGTACGTCACGCTCCTGCTGCGCGTCCGGGGCAACACCGCGGTGGAACGGCGCGCGCTCGCCCGCCGCCGCGAGTTCGACGCGTTCGTCAGCGACCTCGTGGTCGCGGCGGCGGAAGAGGGCGACCTGCGGCCCGGAATCGATCCCGCCCTCACCAGCCGGCTCGTGTTCGGCACGGTCAACTCGCTGATCGAGTGGTACCGCCCCCGCACGGGCGGGACGGTCTCCGACCTCGCCGATGCCGTCGTCGAGCTGACGTTCGACGGGTTGCGCCGCGCCTGAGCGAGACGTCGCGGGTGCCCCCTACAACGAGACGGTGGGCCTCGATCGATTCGCCCACCGTCGTGCCCGCTCGGACAGTTGGTCGCGCAACCGCGCTCGGACTTCGGCGGGCACTTCTCGTGCGGCGACACTCTCCAGGATCTTCGACAGTCTCCGGTCGAATCGGGGTGTCGTCATACCGAACCCGATCCAGATCTCGTCGGGAGGTGGACCACCGTAGGGCAGCCACCGGCACGCGAACTCGAGGATGGCTGCGTCCGCCCTCTCCAACCCGCTCGCCACGGTCAGACCGTGACGGCGAGGTTTTCGAAGATGGTGGCATTGGCCATGCCGCCGCCTTCGCACATCGTCTGCAGTCCGTAGCGGACGCCCTCGGCGCGCAGGTGATGCACGAGAGTGGTGGCGAGCCGGGCCCCGGATCCGCCGAGCGGATGCCCGAGGGCGATCGCTCCGCCGAGCGCGTTGACCCGTTCCTCCGGTGCCCCGGTCGCCCGCAGCCAGGCGCCGACGACGCTGGCGAAGGCCTCGTTGACCTCGAAGGCTCCGATGTCGTCGAGGGCCAGGCCTGCGCGTTCGAGCACCCGAGCGGTGGCGGGGACGGGTCCGGCCAGCATTGCGACCGGGTCGTCGCCGACGACGGTGGCGGTGTGTACCCGTGCCAGCGGAGTCAGTCCGAGGTCGCGGGCCCGGTCGCCGGACATCACCAGCAGTGCTGCGGCGCCGTCGGAGATCTGTGAGGCGTTGCCCGCGGTGATGCGGCCGTCCTCGCCGAACGCCGGCTCCAACTGGGCGAGCTTCTCGAGGGTCGTGGCTCGGCGGATCCCCTCGTCGGCGTCGAGTTTCGTTCCGTCCGGCAGGGTCACCGGCACGATCTCGCCGGCGAATCGGCCTTCGTCGACCGCCGCGGCGGCCCGCTGGTGTGACCGCAGGCTGTACTCGTCGAGCCAGCCGCGGCTCAGTTCGTACCGGTCGGCGAGGATCTCGGCGCCGCGGCCCTGGTTGAACTCGATGCCGTCGTAGCGTCGCCGAATCGCGTCGCTGTTCGGGTCACCGAGGCCGACGCGCCGCGCCGATCCCATCGGGATGCGGGTCATCGACTCGACACCACCCGCGACGACGATGTCGTACTGGCCCGCGATCACTCCCGCCGCGGCGAAATGCAGTGCCTGCTGGCTCGATCCGCACTGCCGCTCGATCGTGGTGCCGGGAACCGACTCGGGCCATCCGGCGGCCAGCACCGCGTTGCGTGCAATGTTGCCGGCCTGCTCACCGACCTGTCCGACGCATCCCCACACGACGTCGTCGACCGACGCGGCGTCGACCCCGGCCCGGTCGAGCAGCGCGGTCAGCACGGCCCCGGACAGGTCGACGGGGTGGACCTCGGCGAGGCCGCCCTTGCGGCGGCCGATGGGGCTCCGTACGGCCTCGACGATGACTGCATCACGCATGGTGTGTTCCTGTTCTCTCGTTCTGGGTGATCACGTCGCGGTCCAAACCGGGGCGCGGCGTTCGGTGAAGGCGGCGGCGCCCTCGCGGGCGTCGTTCGAGTCGAAAACCGGCATCACGATCTGCCGGGTCCGCTCGAACATCTCCGCGTGCGGCCAGCCGGGGGACTCGTCGATGACCCGCTTGCTGGCCCGGACTGCGAGCGGCCCGTTGCCGGCGATCTCGTCGGCGAGTTCGAGTGCCGCCGCCAACACCTCGCCCTCGGGGGCCAGCCGGTTGACCAGCCCCAGCGGGTGCAGTTGCGCGGCGGTCACGGTCTTGCCGGTGAGCACCATCTCCAGCGCCACGCCTCGCGGCAGCCGCGCGGGCAGCCGGGTCAATCCGCCCGCGGCGGCGACCAGGCCGCGGCGGACCTCGGGCAGGCCGAACGTGGCGCTCGGCGCGGCGACGACGAGGTCCGCCGCCAGGACGATCTCGAAACCGCCTGCGAGCGCGGGGCCGTCGACGGCGGCGATCAGGGGTTTGGCAGGCGGCGCCTCCACCAGGCCGGCGAATCCGCGGCCCTCGATGCGTGGGCTCTCACCCCGTAGGAAGGCCTTGAGATCCATTCCTGCACAGAAGTATCCACCCGATCCAGTGAGCACACCAACCCTCAGCTGCGGATCGGAGTCGAGCAGTCGGACCGCCTCGGCGACGGCCTCCGCGACCGCACGGTTCACCGCGTTGCGGGCCTGCGGCCGGTTCAGCGTGATGACCAGTACCGACCCGACCCGTTCCGTCAGCAAAACCGGTGCGGGCGGCTCCGCGATCACCGCGGTGCCATCCGGATCGCACCGTCGAGGCGGATCGTCTCGCCGTTGAGCATGCCGTTCTCGATGATGTGCTCGGCCAGCGCGGCGAACTCGGACGGCTCGCCGAGCCGCTGAGGATGCGGAACCGAGGCCGCCAGCGCGTCCCGGATGTCGTCGCGTGCATTGAGTAACAAGGGCGTCGCGAACACGCCGGGCGCGATGGTGCACACCCGGATCCCGACGCCGGCGAGGTCGCGGGCGGCGGGCAGCGTCATCCCCACGATGCCCGCCTTGGACGTCGCATAGTTGATCTGCCCGATCTGGCCCTCGTAGGCGGCGACAGACGCGGTCAGGACACACACGCCGCGGTCGCCGCCCCGCAACTCGTTCGCGGCCATCGTCTCGGCCGCGAACCGCAGCACGTTGAACGTCCCGATCACGTTGAGCCGGATCACCGACTCGAAGGGCTCGAGGTCGGCGGCCTTGCGGTCCTTGGTGAGCACGCGCATCGGCCGTCCGCGGCCTGCGCAGTGCACGACGGCCCGCACCGGGCCGCGCTCGGCAGCGGCGGCAAAGGCAGCGGCCACCGCGTCAGCGTCGGTGACGTCGGCCGGCACGAACCGCGCTGCCGGCCCGAGCGCCTCGGCCTGCTCCGCCCCCGGCGAACCGGGGAGGTCGAGCAGGGTGACGGTGGCGCCGGACTCGACCAGCCGGGTGGCGGTGGCGAGTCCGAGTCCGGAGGCGCCGCCCGTGACGACGGCGTTGATGTCCTTGATCTGCATGGATGAACCTTCGATGTGGCCGGACCCCAGTGGCGCCCGGAATGGTGTGGAGTGCGAGATGCCTAGAGCCCCATCGACTTCGAGATGACACTCTTCATGACTTCGCTGGTGCCGCCGAAGATGCGGGTGACGCGGGCATCGGCGTACAGTCGCGCGATCGGGTACTCGGTCATGTAGCCGTAGCCGCCGTGCACCTGCAGGCACTTGTCGATGACGCGGGCCTGCACCTCGGTGCAGAACAGCTTCACCTTGGCCGCGTCGGCGGGGGTGAGAGTGCCGCCGTCCAGCGCGATCAGCGCCTGGTCGACCATCGCCTGCCCGGCCTGCAGTTCGGTCGCGCACTCGGCGAGCACGAATTTGGTGTTCTGGAAATCGGCCAGCGGCTTGCCGAAGACGCGGCGTTCCTTGGCATAGTCGATGGCGAGATTCACGGCACCGGTCGCGGTGGCCAGACCGGTGATCGCGATCGACAGCCGCTCCTGCGGCAGGTTGTGGGCGAGCATGCCGAACGCCTGACCCTCCTCACCGAGCAGGTTCCGGGCCGGCACGCGGACGTTGTCGAACGTCAACTCGGCGGTGTCGGACGACTTCATGCCGATCTTGTGCAGGTTGCGACCGCGGATGAAGCCGGGCATGTCACCCTCGACGACCAGCAGCGACAGGCCCTTGCGGCGATTGTCGGGATCCTTCGAGGTGCGCGCCACCACGATCACCAGGTCGGCGTTGATGCCGCCGGTGATGAACGTCTTGTTGCCGTTGAGGACGTAGTCGTCGCCGTCGCGGACAGCGGTGGTGGTGACACCGGCCAGGTCGGAACCGATGCCGGGTTCGGTCATCGCGATTGCGCTGACCAGGCCGCCGTCGGCGAAGCCGGGGAACCAGCGGTCGCGCTGTTCCTCGTCGGCGTATTCGAGAAAGTATGGGAGCACCGTGTTCAAGTGCACCTGGAAGCCTCCGAGAGAGGCTGCGGCGTAACCGATCTCCTCGTAGACGACGGTGTTGAACAGAAAGCTGTCGATGCCGCCGCCGCCGTACTGCTCGGGCACCTGCAGCCCGTTGATCCCGATCTCTGCCGTCTTCTTGTAGAAGTCGCGAGGGATGGAACCGGCGGCCTCCCAATCGGGCAGATTCGGGGTGATCTCCTTGGCGATGAACTGTCGGACCACGTCGCGGAATGCATGGTGGTCATCGGTGAAGATGGTGCGTTGCATGAAGATTCCTCAGATATTTATCGGTACAGGTGGGGAACGGATTCAGCGGCCGAGCGCGACGACGCCGTCGGCGGCCAGCGCATCGAGCGCGTCGATCGGGTAACCGAGTTCGGCGATCAGTTCGGCGGTGTGCTGCCCCAGGTCGGGCGCACCCGTGGTCGGGAGCTTCGGGACGCTCTCGAGGTGCCACGGCGTGCCGAGAGCGGTCGCAGGCACGCCGTCGGGGCGGCTGACCTCGATGAAGAGCCCGGAGGCCTGGACGTCGGGACTGCGCATCGCCTCGGGGTAGGTGTTGATCCGCCCGGCGACGACACCGTTGGCGGCGAGTACGTCCATCGCCTCGTCGCTCGTCATGGTCGCGAACGCGGCGCGCAACTCGGTGAGCAGGGCGGGGCGGTTGCGGACCCGGCTCTCGTTGTCGGCGAACCGGGCGTCGTCGGCGAGTTCCGGTCGGCCCAGCAGTCGGCACAGCCGTCGGAAGTGGACCTCGGAGTACGCGGAGACCACGACGCTGCCGTCGCTGGTGGGCATGATGTCGGCGGCCGGAGCGACCGTCGGCTGACCGTTGCCCATGCGCCGCGGTTCGGTGCCGGTGTCGAGGTAGGCGCCCCAGTTCGGGGTCTGCAGATGAATGGCGACCTCGAGCAGCGACACCTCGACGGTGTCGCCCTCGCCGGTGCGCAGGCGCCTGATGTACGCGCCGAGGATTGCCTGGGCGCAGACGTAGCCGGTGGCGGCGTCGACGATCTGGGCACCGACCTTCTGCGGCTCGCCGTCGTGCTCGCCGGTCACCCACATCAGGCCGCTCTCCGCCTGCGCGGCGATGTCGAGTCCGGCACGATTCCTGGACGGTCCGTGCAGGCCGAACCCGCTCACCGTCGCGTACACGAGGTGCGGATGCGCGGTGCGCATCTCGTCCGCGCCCAGACCGAGGGAGTCCATTACCCCGGGGCGCAGATTCTGCACCACGATGTCGGCGCCGGCGATCAGCCGGCGGGCGATCTCCTGACCGCGCGGGTCCTTGAGGTCGAGCGCGATTGCCCGCTTGCCGCGGTTGTAGTTCTCCACCATGGCTTTACCGTGCGCGCCGATTCCGCGCGCGGACTCGCCGTGCACCGGTTCGACCTTGATCACGTCGGCGCCGAGGTCCACGAGGACCTGGGTGGCGGCGGGGGCAGCGATGAATTGTCCGAAGTCGATGACGCGGACGCCGTCGAGAGGCTTGTCGATCATGCGGTCTCCTCGGCGCGCCGGCGGATGAGGGTGATGTCACGTTCGGGATTGACCAGGAACACCGCGATCGCACTACCGACGATCATCAGGATCCCGCTGATCAGGAAGCCGGTGCCGTAGCCGGAGACCTTGTCGGCCGCCCGCCCGACCGAGAAACCGAGAACGAGTGGCGCGACCATGCCGGAGATACTCGACACCGCGCCGAGACCTCCGAGGACCATGCCGCGTTTACGGGACTGCACGACGTCCGCGATTGCCGTCAACGCCACGCCGTACGCCGCGGTGTTGAGCGAGAAGGCCAGGGACACGAGCAGGATCTGCAGCAGTCCGGCCGACACGATGGTGAACCCGACCATGGTGATGCCGGCGCCTGCGATCAGGCCCGCCGACAGGTAGCCGCGCGCAACCTTCCGGGAGACGCCGCGGGAGACGAGGCGATTCGAGAACCATCCGGCGGCGATCGCACCGACCGCCGCGAGTCCGTAGGGAAGCATGACCAACCGTCCGGTGGTCAGGGTGTCGTAGCCGAGGCCGTCTTCCAGGTAGACGGGGAGCCAGGACACCTTGAGCGTGGTGGACCAGTACGAGCAGAACATCAACAGCGCGATCCCGATCACGGTCCCGGTGCGCAGGATCGTCCGGTACGGGGCGTCGACGGTGTCGACGACGGTTTCGGTTGCCTGGGCCGGCTCGGCGGTCTCGCCGGGTGCGCCGCGTCCGAGGACGATCCAGGCGACCATCCAGACCAGACCGACCGTGATCAGGAGATAGAACGCGGCGTGCCAGTCCCAGCGGACGATGATCCAGGTCAGTACGGGGGCGGCGATGAGGACGCCGAGCGAGGATCCGGCGGTGACGAAGCTGCTCGGCAGGGCACGCTTCTCCGGCGGGAACCAGGAGTGGACGGCGTGGTTGGCGAGGGCGAAGGCCGGGCCCTCGGCGAACCCGAGGATCAGCCGGCAGGCCACCAGGACGCCGAAGGTCACGGTGCCGGTCAGGGGCACCATGGTGGCTACCCAGAGCAACATCAGTCCGGCCAGCAGCCATCGGATACTCACCTTGGACGACAGCCAGCCGAAGAACAGGGCGCCGGCGGCGAACAGCCAGAAGAAGCTGCTCTGGATCATGCCGAACTGTTGCGGCGTCAGGCCCAGATCCTTCTGGATCTGGACGCCGGCGAACGCGATGACGGACTTGTCCGCGAAATTGATGAGCATGAACACGACGAGCAGTCCGGTAATCATCCAGGCGCGCCGGGTCAGCGCCGATCCGGTACGCCGGGACGCTGCGGTGGTCGGCGTCGATACTTGAGTCATAGGGCCTCTTCGGAAACGAACCGTCGCGACGTGTCTGCACGGCGTGAACCAGTCCGGACGGATCTCGAATGCGACCTTCGATCGATCCGGATCCCGTCGCAACGGTGTGATCAGGTACACACCATTGAAGTCCCGAGTATCGATCGGGTCAAAGACCAGAAAAGTAGGAGAAATACTGCAATTGCCTATGAGTTCGTGGCGCGCGCGTTGTCGTCGCGAATCCGGCGGTCGAACTCGGCCCGCGTCAGCTTCGCGGCCTCCACGAGGGAAACACCCGAGGACATGAGCGCGGCGATGGACGTGGCGAACTCCTCGAACGACGCGCGGGCGCAGGCCAGGAACTCCGTGGACGCCTGGGTCATCCGGCCGGGACGGCGGATCACCCCCATCCGCCGGGTGAGCCGCGGCGAGAGTTCACGCACCACCCCGCCGCGCAGCATCGCGTCGAGTCCGCTGCGCAGGGCCACGATCGACACCCCGCCGCCCGCGATCACGATCGGCAGCACGGCACCACGCTGACGCACCTCCACCGCGACATCGGGTTCGACGCCGCGCCGCCGTAGCGAGCGGTCGATGAAATCCCGCGTTGCCGTGCCTTTTTCGCCCATCACGAACGGAACGCGGGTCAACGCCTCGATCGGCACCGGGTCCGGCCACCGGGCGTCGGTGCCGGGCGGACACACCAGGACGAGCTGCTGATCGATGAGCTCCTCCCCGACGAGATCCTCGGTCGGCAGGGGCAGCGCGAGAATGCCCAGCTCGCACGCCCCCGACCGGACCAGCGAGACGATATCGGTGGTCTCGTCCCGTTCCTCGATGTGGAACCGCACGTCGGGATACTGCCGGCGGAACTTGGCGACCCACACCGACAGCGGATCCGAGGACAGGTCCGAGAGCGAGGCGATGTCGATCCGGCCGCCGCGCATCGCCCCGACGTCGCGCACGGCGTTCTCGGCCGATTCCACCTCCCGCAGGATGCTGCGTGCCGGGCCGACGAGCGCCTCACCGGCAGGCGAGAGCACGAGGCCGCGGCCGACGCGATGGAACAACTCGACGCCCAGGTCCTTCTCGAGCTTGCGCACCGCCTGCGACAGCGACGGCTGCGCCACACGCAACTGCGCTGCGGCGCGGGTGACCCCGCCGCAGTCGACTACAGCGAGGAAGTACTCCATCTGCCGCATGTCCATCCTCTGAATCTAGAGGTACCGGCACCGTGGCGGGCGGCCGATAGGGATCTCCCGACAGTGTGCGGCGACCGGCCGAGAAGGGTATGCCGCGGGTGGTCGGGTGAACTACCGTGCGCCGCATGAGTGTTGTCCTTCTGGTCCGTCACGGGCAAGCATCCTTCGGCACCGACGACTACGACCGCCTGTCGCCACGCGGCCGGGAACAGAGCCGCGCCCTCGGCACCGAACTGAGTCGTCGCGGCATCGCTCCCGCCCGGACGGTCACCGGAAACATGAAACGCCAACGAGAGACGGCTCAGGAGGCAAGCACGGCCGCCGCCTGGCACACGACGCACCCTGACGTGGATCCGGGCTGGGACGAGTTCGACGCGAGCGATCTGCTGGCTGCGAGCGGTGAGCACGATCCGCGGGCGAAGACGGATTCGCGCGCCTTCCAGCGACTGCTCGAGCGGGCGTCCACACGGTGGTCGTCCGGTGACCACGACGCCGACTACGCCGAGACGTTCGGTGCGTTCACGGCCCGGGTCGACGCGTCCCTCGACCGGGTCGCCGGAGGACTCGAACGCGGGCAGACC
>NZ_JBHUSF010000281.1:0-12376 GCF_042673295.1 Rhodococcus sp. NPDC057014 | reverse complement strand
CACCGGGGCCCGTGCGGTGCGGTCCGGTGCGCGGGCCCGTGGGAGAGTGTCAGCGGACGAGCATCGGAAGGGGCCGTGGATGGCGACGATCGAAGAGATCCTGGAAGTGGAACGCCTCGAGGAGAACATCTTCCGGGGTATAGCGACCGAGACTCTCCTGCCCCGCACGTTCGGCGGGCAGGTGGCGGGTCAGGCACTGGTGGCGGCGGTCCGCACGGTCGAACCCCGGTTCGCGGTGCATTCGCTGCACGGCTACTTCCTCCGTCCCGGCAATCCCGCGATGCCGATCGTGTACCTCGTGGACCGGATCCGGGACGGCCGCTCGTTCGTCACCCGGCGGGTCAGCGCCGTGCAGGACGGCCAGGCCATCTTCACGATGTCGGCGTCCTTCCAGATCGACGACGTGGGCATCGAGCACCAGGACGAGATGCCGGTGGTCCCGCCGCCGGATTCGCTGCCGTTCGCCAGCGAGTCCGAGGACCCGGAGATCGCCTGGCTGGCCCGCGAGTGGTCCGACTGGGACATCCGGATCGTCGGACACGGCGAGGTCGACCGCATCCGCGGTGCGGCAGCGCAACAGCAGGCGTGGTTCCGGTCCCGCCGGACGCTGCCCGACGACCCCGTCTTCCACGTCTGCGCGCTGGCGTACATGAGCGACATGACGCTCATCGGTTCCGCGATGACACCGCATCCCGGTGTCGAGATCGACGGTGCCTCACTCGATCACGCGCTGTGGTTCCTGCGCCCGTTCCGCGCCGACGAATGGCTGCTGTACGACCAGACGTCACCGTCCGCCGGCTTCGGCCGGGCGCTCGCGCAGGGACGGATCTTCGACCGGAAGGGGAATCTGGTCGCCGCCGTGGTGCAGGAAGGACTGACCCGGTTCCTGCGCGCTAGGTGACCGGGCTCAGCGGCCCGCCCGGACCGCGGGTTTCGGCGGATGGTCGTACCGCACCAGCAGATCGGGTTCGCCCGTGACGTCGGCGGCGCGGCGCAGCAACGCGGGCACGGTCCATCGTTGATCGGCCGGGGTGCGGCGCAGCAGGGCACCTTCACCCAGGTGGAGGTGCACGGTGACGTCGAAGTCGAGGTCCCGGCCGAGCAGCATCGGGCCGGTCACGAGAAGCACCTGCCCGTCGGCCGCGGGCACGCGGGCACAGCGGGCGGAGCGATCCTCGGCCTCGTCCCACAGCCGCGGCAACCACCGGCGGTCGGCGCGGACCGACCGCACCACCTCCCGGTTCAGTGCGTCGTAGTCGAACCAGAGCGTGCGGTAGCTGAGTTCGTCGTCACGTCCGTGCTCGAACCGCAGGGAGGCCGGCCGGACGTAGTCGTGGACGGACACGACGTCGCAGGGCCGGCCGCGTTCGCGCAGCGACGCGCAGATCGCGTCCGCGAGGGGGAGCGGCTGCGCGGCGTCGGGGGCATCGATCGCGACGACGGCGGTGCCGTCCACCGCGAGACAACGTTCGGCGACGAGTGCGACGAGACCGTCCGGGCTCGTCGGTGTGAACATCGTCATGGCACCCATGGTGCCTCGAGCCCGAACCGGGCGGATAACCTTGACCAGGCACAGAAGGAGGGCGGATGGCGAGCATCGAGGACATTCTCGAACTCGAAGCGCTGGAGAAGGACATCTTCCGCGGGTCGGTTCATCCGTCCGTGCTGAAGAGGACGTTCGGCGGGCAGGTCGCTGGTCAATCGCTCGTCTCCGCCGTCCGCACCGTCGACGAGAGATTCGAGGTGCACTCCCTGCACGGGTACTTCCTGCGCCCCGGAAATCCGGTGGAACCCACCGTGTACCTCGTCGACCGGATCCGGGACGGCCGGTCCTTCTGCACCCGGCGGGTCACGGGCATCCAGGACGGCAAGGCGATCTTCACCATGTCGGCGTCGTTCCACTCGCAGGACGAGGGCATCGAGCACCAGGACACGATGCCGTCGGTCCCCGAGCCCGAGGAACTCGTCGACGCACAGACCGTCGAGGAGCTTGCCGCCACCGATCTCTACCGGGAGTGGAAGGAATGGGACGTCCGTATCGTTCCGGCCGACTGCACCAGGAAGACTACCGGAATCGCCGCACAGCAACGCGTGTGGATGCGCTATCGCAGCAAGCTGCCCGACGATCAGGTCTTCCACATCTGCACCCTCGCCTACCTCAGTGACATGACGCTCCTCGGTGCGTCGAAGGTCCCGCACCCGGGGGTGGTCACCCAGACCGCGTCGCTCGACCACGCCATGTGGTTCCTGCGCCCGTTCCGCGCCGACGAGTGGCTGCTCTACGACCAGACCTCACCCTCCGCCGGCTTCGGCCGCGCCCTCACCCAGGGCCGCATGTTCGACCGGAGCGGCACCATGGTCGCCGCCGTGGTGCAGGAGGGGTTGACCCGTATTCAGCGCGATCAGGACCAGCGCGATATCGAGACAGGAAACATGGCATGACCCGCCCCCTCGTCGGAGTACTCGCCCTGCAGGGCGACGTCCGTGAACACCTTGCCGCACTGAACGATTCGGGCTCCGACGCCGTGGGCATCCGTCGCCCGGAGGAGCTCGAGAAGATCGACGGCCTGGTGATCCCGGGCGGTGAGTCGACGACGATGAGCAAGCTGCTGCAGATCTTCGAGCTGCTCGAGCCGCTGAAGGCCCGTCTGCGCGACGGGTTGCCCGCCTACGGGTCCTGCGCCGGGATGATCCTCCTCGCGAGCGAGATCCTCGACACCCGGCCCGACGCCCAGCATCTCGGCGCCATCGACATGACCGTGCGCCGCAACGCATTCGGCCGTCAGGTCGATTCCTTCGAGTCCGACCTCGAATTCGAGGGAATCGTCGGCGACCCGATGCGGGCCGTGTTCATCCGGGCCCCGTGGGTGGAGCGCGTCGGCGACGACGTCCAGGTCCTCGCCCGGGTGCCCGAGTCGGGTGGCGCGGCCGCCGGGCGCATCGTCGCCGTGCGGCAGGGTTCCGTGGTGGCGACGTCGTTCCACCCGGAGGTCACGGGGGACCGGCGAGTGCACGAGTTGTTCGTCGACATCGTCCGCGGGGTCTGACCCGCCGGGCGAGGCGCGACGAGCGTGTTGAGGAGCGCCGCACCCTGGGCTGCGCCGTCGACGGTGGCGGGGAGTCAGAGCGCGGCGTCGGTGCGGATCCGGGCCGCGACGACACCGGCGATGCAGGCGGGGAGGCGCGTGCGGGACGTCGTCATTGTGTCGCGGTCTCCTTGATCACGTCGAGCATCTGTTCGGTGTCGAGTCCGAGGCGTCGTGCCTCGGCGACGAAAGTGCGTGCGGCTTCGGTCAATCCGGTGCGGATCGGGTCCGTGTCGGCGCGCACGACCGCGCCCCGGCCACGGCGGAGGTCGATCAGCCCCTCGTCGCGCAGAACGGCGTAGGCACGGAGCACCGTGTGGAGGTTGACGTCGACGGACTCGGCCAGCGCCCGGGCGGAGGGCAGCCGGTCGCCCGCGCCGATCTCGCCGCGCAGGAACGCGCCGCGCACATTGGCGGCGATCTGGTCGCCCAGTGGGGTGCCGGAGCTGTGGTCGACCCGCATCAACATGTTTGCATTCTATGCAAACAATGGTGACTTGTGCGAGTTGTTACCCCGGGATCGCGCAGGGGCGGCCGGGCTGCGGGTAACATCGTCAAAGCTGAAACCGCGCATTCGGCGTGCCAAAAGCAGCAGGAAAGGGGCTTGAATCGCATGAGCGGCCACTCCAAATGGGCCACCACCAAGCACAAGAAGGCTGTGATCGATGCCAAGCGTGGCAAAGCCTTCGCGAAGCTGATCAAGAACATCGAGGTGGCGGCCCGTACCGGCGGTGGCGACCCTGCGGGAAACCCCACCCTGTACGACGCCATCCAGAAGGCCAAGAAGACGTCGGTCCCCAACGACAACATCGAGCGTGCCCGCAAGCGCGGTGCCGGTGAAGAAGCGGGCGGCGCCGACTGGCAGACCATCATGTACGAGGGCTACGGACCCAACGGCGTCGCCGTCCTCATCGAATGCCTCACCGACAACCGCAACCGTGCGGCCGGCGAGGTGCGGACCGCGATGACCCGCAACGGCGGCAACATGGCCGACCCGGGCTCGGTGTCCTACCTGTTCACGCGCAAGGGCGTCGTCACCTTGGAGAAGGGCGACCAGACCGAGGACGACGTGCTGATGGCTGTCCTCGATGCCGGCGCCGAAGAGGTCACCGACCTCGGCGAGACGTTCGAGATCGTGAGCGAGCCCACCGACCTCGTGGCCGTGCGCAGCGCCCTGCAGGAGGCGGGCATCGACTACGACTCCGCCGAGGCGGACTTCCGCGCATCCGTCGAGGTCCCGGTCGACGCCGACGGGGCCCGCAAGGTGTTCAAGCTCGTCGACGCGCTCGAGGATTCCGACGACGTGCAGAACGTCTACACCAACGTCGACCTCTCCGACGAGGTGCTCGCGGAACTCGACGGCTGATCGCACGAGACGTGGCGCGGGGCGGGGGAGCGGTGCTCGCCCGCCCTGCCGCGTCCTGCGTGTTGGTCCGCCGGCACGTCCGACCCCACGGCTAAGCTATCGAACAGCTGTTCGGCGTGGGAGAGGTGGCTGTGCGTGCGTGTGCTGGGTGTGGATCCCGGTCTGACCCGGTGTGGATTCGGAGTGGTGGACGGCGGCAACGGTCGCACCGTCACACCGGTCGCCGTCGACGTGGTCCGAACCCCGGCGGACCTCGAATTGTCGTCCCGGCTGCTGCGGATCTCCGAGGCCGCCGAATCCTGGATCGATCTGCACCGGCCCGAGGTCGTGGCGATCGAGCGGGTGTTCTCCCAGCACAACGTGCGCACCGCGATGGGTACCGCGCAGGCCGGCGGCGTCGTCGCCCTCGCCGCCGCGCGCCGCGGCATCCCCGTGTGTTTCCATACCCCCAGTGAGGTCAAGGCGGCCGTCACCGGAAGCGGATCGGCAGACAAAGCTCAGGTGACGGCAATGGTGACACGCATCCTCAAGCTGGCGGCCGCGCCCAAACCGGCCGACGCCGCGGATGCGCTGGCCCTGGCGATCTGCCATTGCTGGCGAGCGCCGATGATCGAACGCATGGCCCGCGCCGAGGCCGCGGCCGCCGAACAGAAACGTCGCTACCAGGCCCGACTGGCCGAAGTGAAGAAGGCAGGTACACGATGATCGCGTCCGTCCGCGGCGAGGTGCTCGAGATCGCCCTCGACCATGCGGTGATCGAATCCGCGGGAGTGGGGTACCGCGTGAACGCGACCCCGGCCACGCTCGGTGGGCTGCAGCGGGGAACCGAGGCCCGGCTGGTCACGGCGATGATCGTCCGCGAGGACTCGATGACGCTGTACGGGTTCCCCGACTCGGAGTCCAAGGAGTTGTTCGGGCTGCTCCAGACGGTGTCGGGGGTCGGTCCGCGCCTGGCGATGGCGACACTCGCCGTCCTCGAACCGGAAGCGTTGCGGGCCGCGCTCGCCGAGGGCAACGTCACGGCACTCACCCGGGTGCCGGGCATCGGCAAGCGCGGGGCCGAGCGGATGGTCGTCGAACTGCGAGACAAGGTCGACGCGGTCGCGTCCACGTCCGGGGCGGTGCCGCTCGGCGCGGGCGGCGGCGGATCGGTCCGCGACCAGATCGTCGAGGCGCTCGTCGGGCTCGGGTTCCCTGCCAAGCAGGCCGAGCAGGCTACCGACTCCGTCCTCGCCGAGGCGCCCGAGTCGACCACCTCGTCCGCGCTGCGCTCCGCCCTGTCCCTGCTCGGGAAGACCCGATGACTTCCGAACCCGGCGGCGACTACGACGACGAGTCCCCGGTCTCGGCCGGTCTCGTCGCCGGCGACGGCGACATCGAGGCCAGCCTGCGGCCGAAGAACCTGCACGATTTCATCGGGCAACCGCGGGTCCGGGAGCAGTTGCAACTCGTCCTGACCGGCGCGAAGATGCGCGGCGGCACCCCGGATCACATCCTGCTGTCCGGTCCGCCCGGGCTGGGGAAGACCAGCATGGCGATGATCATCGCCGCCGAACTGGGCTCCTCGCTGCGGCTGACGTCGGGTCCGGCGCTCGAGCGTGCCGGCGACCTGGCCGCCATGCTGAGCAATCTCGTCGAGGGCGACGTGCTGTTCATCGACGAGATCCACCGCATCGCCCGTCCGGCGGAAGAGATGCTCTACCTCGCGATGGAGGACTTCCGGGTCGACGTGGTGGTCGGCAAGGGTCCCGGCGCCACGTCCATCCCCCTGGAGGTCGCGCCGTTCACCCTGGTCGGGGCCACCACCCGGTCGGGTGCGCTCACCGGGCCGCTGCGCGACCGATTCGGGTTCACCGCCCACATGGACTTCTACGAACCGGCGGAGCTGCAGCAGATCCTCCTGCGATCGGCGGGCATCCTCGGGGTGCGACTCGGCGAGGAGGCCGGCGCCGAGATCGCGAGCCGGTCGCGGGGCACGCCCCGGATCGCGAACCGTCTGCTCCGCCGCGTCCGCGACTACGCCGAGGTCCGCGCCGACGGCGTCGTCACCCGCGAGATCGCGCACGCGGCCCTCGCCGTGTACGACGTCGACCAGCTGGGACTCGACCGCCTCGACCGCTCCGTCCTCAGCGCCCTGGTGCGCAGCTTCGGCGGCGGACCGGTCGGGGTGTCGACCCTGGCCGTCGCGGTGGGTGAGGAGCCCGCCACCGTCGAGGAGGTGTGTGAGCCGTTCCTCGTCCGGGCCGGAATGATCGCCCGCACACCCCGCGGCCGTGTCGCTACTGCGGCCGCGTGGATGCAACTGGGCCTGACCCCGCCGCCGGACGCCGTGACCGGCGGAATCGAGGTCCGCGTCAACGAGCCGCAGGCCTCCCTGTTCGATCCTGAAGACCCCTGATCGACGCCGGGAGAAACGCCCGCCCGGTGCCGACCGAACCGGTGCCCGGGCCGGTGATGGCACACTGGTGTATTGCATCGGTCCAACCGGGACCAGTGCTTCGGACCGTGCGACATACCTCGAGGTTGACTTACAGATGGATTTTCTCTTCCCGCTCCTGATTCTGGCGCTGCTCGTCCCGATGTTCCTGGGGATCCGCCGGCAGAAGAAGGAGGCGGCCAAGGTGACCGCTCTGCAGGACTCGCTCTCGGTGGGCGACCGCATCCTCACGACCGCCGGACTGCACGGCACCGTCGTCGCGCTCGGCGACGACACGATCGACCTCGAGATCGCTCCCGGCGTGGTCACCACGTGGTCGCGTCTCGTGGTCCGCGAGCAGATCGTCGACGCCCCGCTGCAGGGTGACGGTGCCATCGACCACGAGTCGATCGATCAGGAATCGATCGGCACCGAGGCCCCCGCCACCGACATCGTGCGCGAGGATCGTGAGAACGGCGGCGACACCCCGCCGCGGTTGAACAAGGACTGACCGGCGCTTCGGCAGCGCACCCGCGCAGCCGTCGCGTCGCGAACGCCCCGGGCGCGGCGACCGGGGCACAGCCCTGCGTCGGCCGGTCCCGTGCGCTGTGAGCGCTCCCACCCGAACTGCACGTACTGAGGAGACATAGAGATCGTGGCACCTTCCACAGGATCGGTGCATCCCGTCCGCTACCTCACCGTTTTCGCGGTGCTCGTGGCGGTTCTGTATGCCCTGGTGTTCTTCACCGGCGACAAGTCCGCGACACCCAAGCTGGGCATCGACCTGCAAGGTGGGACCCGAGTCACCCTCACCGCACGCACCCCGGACGGCAGCAAGCCGACGCCGGACAGCCTGCGGCAGGCGCAGGAGATCATCGAGACCCGTGTGAACGGACTCGGCGTGTCCGGCTCCGAGGTGGTCATCGACGGCGACAACCTGGTCATCACCGTCCCCGGCGACGACAGCGCCCAGGCCCGGTCGCTCGGCCAGACGGCGCGGTTGTACGTCCGCCCCGTCCAGACGTCGCAGGCCGCGGCCGCTCCCGGCACGCAGGCGCCCGCCGCCGGTGAGACACCGGCCCAGGCGCCCGCCGGAACCGAGACCCCCGCGCCGCAGAATCGGCCGTTCCCGGCGCAGGATCCGTCCACGTCACCCGAGCCCGCCCCCACGGCGCCCACCGACGAGTCCGGGACCGAGACCGCCGAGGCAGCCGACGAGATCGCGGCCGCCCGGGCCACGCGCCAGAGCACCGACCCCGCGGTGCAGCAGCAGGCGATGGCGACGCTCGACTGCACCGTGCCCGACCCGCTGCGCGGCAACGACGACCCGGCACTGCCGCTGGTCGCGTGCTCCACCGACGGTCAGGCCGTGTACCTGCTCGAACCGGCGATCATCGACGGCCAGGAGATCGCCGACGCGACGTCCGGGTACAACTCCCAGCAGTCGCGGCACGAGGTGAGCCTGACGTTCAAGTCCGAGGGCAGCAACACCTGGGCCACGTTCACGTCGCAGAACATCGGCAAGCAGGCCGCGTTCACGCTCGACTCCAAGGTGGTCAGCGCGCCGGTCGTGCAGGGTGCAACACCCGCAGGCAGTTCGACGTCGATCACCGGTTCGTTCACCGCGGACAGCGCGAAGGAACTCGCGAACACCCTGAAGTACGGTTCGCTGCCGCTGTCGTTCGCGGCGTCGGAGGCCGAGACGGTGTCCGCGACCCTGGGTCTCGCCTCTCTGGAGGCCGGTCTCATCGCCGGTCTGGTGGGTCTGGTCCTGGTGTTGCTCTACTGCCTGCTCTACTACCGCATGCTCGGAGTGCTCACGGCGCTGTCCCTGGTCCTGTCCGGGGTGATGGTCTACGCGATCATGGTGCTGCTCGGCCGGTACATCAACTTCACCCTCGACCTCGCAGGCATCGCCGGCCTGATCATCGGTATCGGCATGACCGCCGACTCGTTCGTGGTGTTCTTCGAGAGAATCAAGGACGAGATGAGAGAGGGCCGCAGTTTCCGGTCCGCCGTTCCGCGCGGCTGGGCCCGTGCACGCCGGACGATCCTGTCCGGTAACGCGGTCAGCTTCATCGCCGCCGCGGTGCTGTACATCCTCGCGGTCGGCCAGGTGCGCGGCTTCGCGTTCACACTCGGCCTGACCACCATCCTCGACGTCGTGGTCGTGTTCCTGGTGACGTGGCCGCTGGTCCACCTGGCCTCGAAGTCGCCGTTCTGGTCCAGGCCGGGTGTCAACGGGCTGGGTGCCGTGCAGCAGATCGCCAAGGAACGCAAGGCTGCCGCAGCGTCGGCGAAGGAGTCACGAGTATGAGCGAATCGACCACGTCGCCCAAGTCTGCGTCGCAGACGGACCCCGAGTCTTCGCTGTCAGATTCGGGCGTCAACCAGACGTCGATGCCCCAGCACAGCTGGCTGTCCCGGCTGTACACCGGAACCGGCGCCTTCGAGGTGGTCGGCCGCCGCCGCTTCTACTACATCCTGACCGGCACGATCGTGCTGATCTCGCTGCTGAGCATCCTCGTCCGCGGATTCACCCTCGGTATCGACTTCGAGGGTGGATCGCGGATCCAGTTCCCCGCAGGCGACGGGATCGACACCGCGCAGGTGGAGAACGTCTACTCCGAGGCGCTGGGTATGGACCCCGTCTCGGTGCAGACGGTCGGCTCCGGTTCGAGTGCAACGGTGCAGATCCGCTCGGAGGCGCTCGACGCGGCCCAGGTGGTGAAGCTTCAGGATGCGCTGTACGACGAGTTCCAGCCGAAGGACAGTGACGGCACCGTCAACGAGAACGTGATCAGCGTCGCCGACGTCAGCGAGACGTGGGGCGGGCAGATCACCCAGAAGGCGCTGATCGCGCTGCTTGTGTTCCTCGTGATCGTCAGCGTGTACATCGCGGTCCGGTTCGAGCGCGACATGGCGATCGCCGCGATCGTCGCACTGTTCTTCGACATCGCCGTCACCGCCGGTGTGTATTCGCTCGTCGGCTTCGAGGTGACCCCCGCGACCGTCATCGGTCTGCTGACGATTCTCGGGTTCTCGCTCTACGACTCGGTGGTGGTGTTCGACAAGGTCGAGGAGAACACCCGGGGAATTCTGCACCTGACCCGACGCACGTACGCGGAGCAGGCGAACCTGGCGGTCAACCAGACGTTGATGCGCTCCATCAACACCACCCTGATCAGCGTGCTGCCGGTGCTCGCGCTGATGGTGGTCGCGGTGTGGATGCTCGGTGTCGGAACGCTGAAGGACCTGGCGCTGGTGCAGCTCGTCGGCATCATCGTCGGTGCGTACTCGTCGATCTTCTTCGCGACTCCGTTGCTGGTCACCCTGAAGGAGCGGTGGGGTCCGGTGGCCGCGCACACACGCAAGGTCCTGGCCCGCCGGGCGACCCTGGCCGGAGGCGGAGCGCACAAGGCCGGCGCCCCGGCGACCGCGGCCGCCGCAGCCACGACGGAGGCCGCCGTGCCGCGCTCCCGAACCGCGTCGACCGCACCCGCTCCGGGCTCCCGCCCCACCGGGAAGCGCAACAAGAAGAGGCACTGACATGCCCGCATCGCACAGCACCCGGCGCGGTGCGCCCACCCGACCCGGCCGGACGGCGGCCGTGTCGGGTGCCGGTCTCCTCGCGACCGTGCTCCTCGCAGGCACCCTCGTCGGGTGTGCCGAGGAGGGCGAGCAGATCCCGTCGATCGGCTACGCCATCGACAACACCGTCACCACCTACAACGCGAACACCGTCGCGGGTGCCGTATCCGGGGCGCGTCAGGCCTTCGCCCGGGTACTGCCCGGGTTCACCTACACGGGGCCCGAAGGCGGACCGGTGGCCGACACGGACATCGGCACCGCCAACGCGATGCCCGGGGACGCCCTCACCATCCAGTACAAACTGAACCCCGACTCCGTCTACTCCGACGGCGTCCCGATGTCCTGCGACGATCTCGTGCTCACGTGGGCGGCGAACAGTGGCCGGTTCCCGATGTTCGATGCGGCGAGCACCGCCGGCTACGCGGACATCGACCGGGTCGACTGCCAGACCGGCGCGAAGGACGCCGTCGTCACGTTCAAGGCGGGACGCAACGTCACGGACTGGAAATCGCTGTTCGGTGCGACGTCGATGATGCCCGCCCATGTGGTCGCCGCCGCGGCGGGGGTCCCCGACATCGTTGCCGCCGTGCAGAGTTCCGATACCGGCGCACTGTCGCGCGTCGCGGACTTCTGGAACGGCGGATGGACGATGACACCGGGCGACCTCGACCTCGCCAAGTTCCCCGCGTCCGGCCCCTACAAGGTCGAATCGTTCTCCGCGGACGAGGGCCTGGTGCTGGTGGCCAACGACCGTTGGTGGGGGAACCGCCCCGCCACGTCCCGGATCGTGGTGTGGCCCAAGTCTTCCGACGTCAGCGCGCGGATCGGTGACGGTTCCGTCGAGGTCGTCGACGTCGCCGCGGGTTCGGCGCCGGATCTGGACCTCGGCGGGTTCGACGTGACCGAGGTGGCCTCCCGCAGCGTCGAGCAGTTCGTCCTGTCCACCTCGGGTCTGTTCGAGAACGCAGCCGGACGGCGCGCGTTCGCGGCCTGCCTGCCCCGCGACGAGCTGGCGTCGAAGTTCGGGCTCGCCGCCGAACCGGACACGGACGGCGCCGGCTCCGGCGCTCCGGTCGACACGCGGGTCACCGCACCCGACAGCCTGGTCCATCAGTCGGTGGCCGGCGCCGTCGGCGGCCGGTACGAGACGGCGGACACCGCTGCGGCCACCGCCGCGCTGGCCGAGACCGACAACACGTCGGCGACCGTCCGGATCGGATATCTGGGGCCGAACCCGCGGCGCGCCGAGATCGTGTCCGCGGTCGCGGCGGCCTGCGCCCCGGCGGGGATCACCGTTCAAGATGTCGCCTCGCCCGACTTCACGCCGTCGATGCTGCGCGGCGGACAGGTGGACGTGGTGCTCGCGGGCACGGCGTCCGCTCCCGGTGCGGCGGGCACCGCCGCGGCCACCACCGCGATGTACGCCCTCCGCAGCGGAAACGGCTCGAATGTCGGCGACTACAGCAACAGTCGCGTCGACCAGATCGTCGACCAGCTCGCCGTCGACGACTCGACCGCCACCCAGCTGTCGCTGTCGACGGAGGCGGAGAACATCCTGTGGTCGGACGTGCCGACGGTGCCGCTGTTCGACCAGCCGCGGACCGTCGCGTTCGCCTCGGGTCTGCAGTCGGGAACGGTCAATCCGACCGTGTCGGGCGCCGGATGGAACATGGACAGGTGGGTTCTGCGCCGGTGACCGATCATTCCGCGGCCCGCGACGCCGTCACCCGGCTCACCCGGTGGGCCGACGACTTCCCGCAACCCGGCGTGCGGTTCGCCGATCTGACGCCCGTCTTCTCCGACGCCGACGGTTTCCGCGTCGTCGTCGACGCGCTCGCCGCGTGCGCCCCGGCGGCGGAGGTGATCGCCGCCGTCGACGCGCGGGGGTTCCTCCTCGGCGGCGGCGTGGCCCGGGAG
>NZ_JBHUSF010000280.1:0-12433 GCF_042673295.1 Rhodococcus sp. NPDC057014 | reverse complement strand
GTTCGAGGGCCGGTGGGGTGGCCGACGGGTTCCCGTTACAGAACCGCGATCAGCCGCGCGTCCGTTTTCCCCTGCTCCAAACGGTGCAGTCCTGCGGGAATGTCGTCGAACGCGATCTGCTCGGTGTGGGGACGAACCGATCCGTCCGCGACAAGCTCGAGTATCGCGCGCGCTTCGTCCTTCGTTCCGTTGGACGAGCCTACGATGCGGACTTCCTTCATCGTGATGTTCGGAATGGACACCGACGACATCTCTACCCCCAGGCCTACCCCGACGATGCGGCCACTGTGGCGAATGGCATCAACGGCGGAATCTAGAGTTCCGTCTGCGCCCGCGAAGTCGATGATCAAGTCCAATTGCTCGGATTCGAATTCGCGGATGTCCTTCGAACAGCCCTTCGCACCGAGCTCGCGTGCGAGTGGCCACCTCGCCTCGTTGAGCTCGCAGACGAACACGGTGGCCCCTGCCGCCAAGGCGATCTGGACGCCGAAGTAGCCGAGACCACCGAAACCGATGATGCCCACTTTCATCCCGGATTCGACCTGTCCAGCGGTATGTACGGCCCTGTACGCCGTCCGGCCGGAGCAGGTCGCCGGCGCGGCATCGCGGTACGAGAGCCCGTCGGGCAGTTTGACCGGCAGATGGGCCGGGACCTTGACTTTTTGAGCGTACCCACCGTTCATTGCGGTGCCCGGCCCATCGGTAGTGGCGGGTATCCCGACGCGGTCACCTTTGACGAACTCGGTAACGTCAGTTCCGACTGCGGACACGGTACCGACGATCTCGTGCCCGAGGACGATGGGTACGTGCCCGAGTAGCGCCGTGATGGTTCCGTCCATGAAGCCGATGTCCGAGTGGCACAGTCCGACCGCCCTGGTGTCGACGATGATGTCGGTGGGTCCGGGCTCCGGGTCAGCCACCTCGACCATGTGCAGTGGTTCGTCTATCGCCGTGAATTGCCATGCCTTCATCTGCTGGGAGGCCTTTCGAGGTTGATGTGTGTAGGGGACTTCACCACTGCAGCGGCAAGCTGACAACGGCACCGACGATTCCGGAACGGTGTTCGATCTGCTCTCCGGGAGCGATCTCGAAATCGGGGATACGAGCGAGCCACTGCTTCAGCGTGGTTGTGATCTCCTTGCGCGCCAGGTAGGAGCCCGCGCAGTGGTGCACTCCGTGGCCGAAAGTGAAGTGCTCGGTACTTTTTCGCTTCAGGTCGACGTCCATGGGACATCCTGTCACCTGTGGATCCAGTCCGAAGAGCATCGTCGGCAAGGCGATCATGTCGCCGTCGAGTAGCATGACTCCGTCCATCTCGCTGTCGCCATTGATGATTCGAGCATCGGCGACCAGTCCGTATCGACGCAACAACTCTTCGGCCGCGTTGTCGATGAGGTCCGGATTATCGACGAGGGTCTTTCGATCGGAGGGGTTCTCGGCAAGATGTTGCATCATGAAGCTGAGAAAGTTGACGACAGTGTCCAGTCCTGCAAGCAGAAGCAGCCCACAGATTCGCAGGCATTCGTCCTGTGTCAGCGGACGCCCCTCGACGGTACTTGTGACTACCGCGCTGATGGCGTCCGGTCCGGGGTTTTCACGTCGTTCGTTGATGACGGGCCCGAGGTAGTCGAAGAACAGGTTCGTTGCCTCGGTCATCGTCATCGTGCCGTCGGGTCGCGTCATCTGGTCTGCGATGAACTTCAGGCGCGCCGAATCCGAGCTCGGTAGGTCGACCAGACGCAAGAACACCTCCACCGGGAAGATCTCGGCGAACGCTTTCGTGAAGTCGCACTTACCTTCGGCGACGATCGATTCGATCAGATCGGCCGCAATGCCTTCGATTTCACCCTCGATGCGACGGATCGAGCCCGGGCCTACGGCCGAGTTGAGCACTTTCCGGTACGGCCGGTGCTCGGGTGGGTCGAGCGAGGTGGGTATGAAGCTGTACTGCTCACCTGCTTCTTTCGGGAGGAAGGGACACTTGCTCGAGAAGGTCTCGTGGTTCTCGAAGACCTCCTTGAGGAGTTGGCCGCGCACCGCGATCCAGTGCCCACCGTTGTGTGGCGTCCACACCAGGCCGTGGCCGTTGTCCTGTAAGCCGGCCCACGCAGCCTGTAGACCACTACTGATGTCCCCTGGCGCGAACATGTCGAAATCGACCACGCGCTCCGGCGGTACGTTGCTGGGAAGGTTCTGGGTCTTGATGCTTGTGGTCATGTGCTGTCCTTCTGGTTGGTGTGAGCGTTCCGGCAGTCACCACTGTTCGGGGGCGACGCGAACGACGAGTGAGGCGAGCTCGTCGCGCATGACCAGCTGGCAACCGAGACGGCTGTTGGGGAGAACTTCGGATGCTGCGTCACCGAGCATTTCGTCCTCGTTGGCGGACTTGGGGGGTAGCTTTTCGAGGTGACTCTCCACGTACACGTGGCAGGTGGCGCACGATGCGCTGCCTCCACAGTCACCGACAATCGATTCGATTCCGTGTGATACAGCGGCTTTCATGATCGAGGTACCCACCGGTACCTCGACCGCTTCCAATTCCCCGTCGGGGCAGATATAGGTGACGGTTGGCATGACTGTCCTTTCGTAAGCGGTTCGGATGCTCGGTGCTAGGCGTGAATCGTCTCTGCGATTCGTCGTTTGCCCGACTGGAACGCCGCAGCGTGGTTGATGGCATCGACTGCGATGAGCCGACCTTCTCTCAGATACTCGACTGCGAAGGAGGTGCCCGCGGAGTCGTCGATGACCCGCGTCTCGTCGTATCCGTTGGAGAGCCCGACGATCTTCAGGCTGTGCTCGTACTGATTCGACCAAAACCACGGAACCTGCCACGGTTTCGGAGCTCCGCCAGTCAGTGTGTTCGCCGCGCGGCGGGCGTGTTCGACAGCGTTGGCGACCGATTCGATTCTCACGCGGCGGTCGTAGAATCCACTGTGGAAGTCCACGCAATCTCCGAGGGCGAGGATATTCGGGTCGCTCGTTGTCATCGAATCGTCGACGATGATGCCGTTGCCGATCTCCAGACCGGCGTCGCGGGCGAGTTCGATATTGGGCTCCAACCCGACTCCCACTACCAGATTGTCGACATGGTATTCAGACCCGTCGGACGTCGCGACACGATCTACCCGCCCGTCTGCACCGAACGACAGGCTCTCGATCGTGGTGGAGGTCAAGATCTCCACGCCTCGTTTGGCATGTTCCCGTTCGAAGAACTGCGAGACCACCGGCGCCGTCACCCTCGCGAGAACGCGGGGCGCGGCTTCGAGCAGGATCACTCTCTGGCCAGCCTTCACTGCGGCTGCGGCCACTTCCAGTCCGATGTAGCCGGCGCCCACGATCATCAAAACGCGCCCCGTTTGAAAGCAGGAACGCAGTCGCGCGCAGTCGTCGAGGGTGCGCAGCTCATGGACGTTGGTGGGCCGTGTTTCGAGTTGAGCAATGAGCGGGAGCTCGCGGGCGCGGCCTCCGACCGCCAGGACCAGACGATCGTAGGAGAGGGACTGCTTCGCATTCATGCTCAAGGTTCGAGCAGTCGCGTCGATGCCGTCGACGCGACTTCCCAAGCGAAGGTCGACATTCTTCTTGGCGTATAGTGGTGCGCCTTTCAACGGATCAGGGTCAGCGAAGACGGCATCCATCCTCAGGAGGTCCTTCGACAGCGGCGGCCGGTGGTACGGCGCGTGAGCCTCATCGCTCAGGACAACGATTTCACCTGTCCAGCCTGCGCTTCGGGAAGCGAAGGCAACCTCGGCGCCGGCGGTGCCACCGCCCACGACGACAAGTCGCCGTCCCACAGCGGCCTGATTTTCGCTGGTCACAAGTCACACTCCATCTCAGTGGCGGTTTCTCGGGCGTCCTCGGCCCACCCATTCAGCGCGTTAAAGGCGAACGGAGCCTGTGTTCCGCCGCAGCTACCGCGTGTAAGTAGAAGTTGTTCCGACACTGGAGACTTTCTCCTTCATTTGCGGGCGGCCAAGGAGGTGCTTGTCACGAGCGCTGATTGCCGTTCAGCGTTCGTGGTGTCGCAGTGGCGCGTTGTCCGCTTTGCTGATCTGGGCCCTCAAGCTGTTCGGCGGTGGGGCTGCCGTCAACGGTGGAGGCCAGGAGTACCGGCGTCCTCGGTGGGTTTGCATTCGGGCCGGATTCGGTCGAGGGCAGTTCCCGAGTCGATGTCGAACTATTGGGCTATTACCAACCTAGGCGTGCAGGCTGTCGATTGCATCGGGCGCTCGGCACACAGATGGCTCGGAATTTTAGTCTGTGCGCCCAATCACAGTTACCCTGCAAAGTGTGCTCGGTCATATCGGGCGGCGAGGCCTCATGGAGAGGCGTGTCCTCGCCTGGACAGAGGAGAGCCCCGTCGACTTGCGCAAGCTCATTCTTGCGTGAGTACTGCCGTCCCAAGCCAAAAGGCCAGTTCTAGTGCGTTTTCGAGATCCAGCCTGTGATCCCGTACGGGGTACCCGAGCTGGTCTTCGATCTTCTTGAGCCGGTAGACGACAGAATTCTTGTGCATGTGCAGCGCGTCAGCGGTAGCGGCGTAACTGCCGCCCGTTCGTAGAAACTCTCGTAGTGTCGCACGCAACTGACCGGCGGCGGTGTCATCGACTCCGAGGGGGCCCAGGATGTCGGCCACCCAGGCTCGGGTTGCGCCCAGGTCGTTGCACATCAACGTCACCGCTCCCAGGTCGCTGGCGCACACGATTCCTGGACCAGACGATTCCGACGCCTGCACGACGATTCTGGCGAGATCGGCTTCGTTGTGAGTACGCACGAACCCCTCGATGCCGTCGCGAGGCTGCCCGATTGCGACGATGACAGGACTGTCCCAACGGCGCCTGACAGCGCTCAGACGTTCACTGTCGACGGTCTCAGAGTCGCCCAGCGGCACCCACGCGCGTGCCATGTACTCGTCGCGTGCCTCGAACAGAGGAGGTGCACTGGTACCAAGTTGGCATGCAAGAGCATTTGCGGCCGATTCGAGATGCGCTAACCCCACCTCGGGGCTCTGCGCGCGGTCGCTCCACGCGACGATGCCGAGATGGCATTGGCCGAAGTGGTATCCCAACAACTTCTCGGTCGGTTCGACCTCGACAGGGCGATTCGCAAGAATATCGTTGATTCGTGCTGATCTGGAGGCGCTACGACGCGATCGCCAAGCGTCTCGTTCGAATTCGTAGGTGGACAACAACTGTTGGGCGATCAGGTTTACGTGGGCGGATACCAGGGTTGTGATCTCGAGCGCGGCACCAGCGGTGACCGTTGCGCTTTCGCTGCGAAGGGCTAACTCCTGCAAACACCAACGAACGACACTGTCTTGGTACAGCCGGTATGCATGCTCGAGAGCTGTAATCGGGATGTCACGCTGCGCGAGCAATCGAGCTAGCTCGGTGGCGGGCCCCGACGGCCCTACCTGCTCGATTTCTATATCGTGCCGCAAGATCTCCATTGTGATGGCGAAGTTGTGGGCTGCACCGGCATTCAACTGGTCGAGGATCGGTTGATCGGCAGCGAAATATTCGATCTCAGTTATCAGGCGCGCGACGATGACGCCAGCAATCTCGCTGAGGCGGGCGTCGGCAACGGCCGTGATCGCTGAGACTATTTCTCTCACTTGCGAATCAGCATCGTTCGGTCGGCTGTCGTCGACACGGTCAGGCAATTTCGCCACCCTTAGTCTGCCGTTCCGATTCGGAGTCTGTGCGTTCGGAGGTTAATCGCTCGACTGGTCAATGTTGGCTTTCGTTCATCGCAGAGTGTGGGCGAGCAGCGTGCAGAGTGCGCGTTCTCGCTTGAGCCGGCGATTCGACGATGTCAAGCTCGTACGGCTTTGCGACGGTGTTGCAACCTGTCGGCCTTGCCTCATGCTGCGCGATGCGTTCTTGCGTGTTTCTGCTGAGCTGCGCTTGTAGGGAAACCGGCATTTTGACCATCGCCTGCGATTCTAGAATCGGCAATCTCCTCTTCTTCGGGCGTGACGGGCGCCACAGGTGATCACTGTAGGCTTTTCAGGCCGTCACGGTCAACGTCAGGGTTGATTCGGGCTGTGGTCGGCATGCATTCGAGGTGACCTAGAGGTCGCCGCGGGCGCCTACGCAGCGCGGGGCCATTGAAGCCTGCGACAGTACCTTCGGCGCAGGTCAATGCGCAAAAATGTGATCAGCCCCCCGGAAGGCGCCATCTCCGATGCACGGCTCTGGTTGGCCGGAGCCTCCGCGGCATCGACTGCCTGCACTGGGCGTGGTGCGCACCGAATACGTGCCGCGGTCCCGGCTCCCCAGGCGATTCACCAGCCATGTTTAACCTGTTTTAACCCGGCCAGAGCCATACCTCGTCGCGGTGTCGAGAGCCCTCAGGGGTGGTGCTCGGCCAGCTTGATCCTGATTACGGTGTCGGTCAGGTGGTGCAGTCCGCGCTCTGTCCGCGAGATCATCGAGATGGGAAGATGCTCATCCGCGAGGCGGCGGAGGATCTGGAGGGTGTCCGCGAGTGTGGCTCGATTACGACCCGGTCAGCTCGCCCTTCAGCAGCAACCGCACGTCGCCGGCCAGCGCCCCGGCGATCGCCACCCGCGCTTGGGCGCCTGATAGTTGGCCTGGGATGTTGGATCGATGCTCCGAGTCCAACACGTGCGAGTCCCATAGGGGTGATGAGGAGCCCTTCCGTAATGCCCACGCGGCCCTGCGGCGTAAACAGTTTCATGACGGCCGCGCGGCGCCGACCTGGTAGTGAATCGGCCAGTGTAGTTTGGCGCTGCTCGACTGCCCAGCGCAGGTGGGGGAGACCTGACCCGCGCCGACTCAGACGGGCGTCAGCACTCGGCGGCTCGATAACGGCGATTCTCCGCAGTAGCGTGCTCATGCCTGCCCCAGACGGCAGTTGCACCTCTCGCCGCAGCGGACCTCGAGGCGGTCGGATGTCGTAGGCCTCCGCCCGCGGAGCACACGCGCATGTGTCACGGTCGTCATGCCTGACTGTCCAATGGTATTGGAGTGCAGTCGAGTCTGCTCCCGGTAGTAGGTTCTGTGTGCGGTGTCCTAAGCGTCGGGGTTCAACGCACCCTCGAAGAAGAGGCTGCAGAAGGCGTCGATGGTCTGTTTGGCATTGACCTTGCGCGGTCCCGGCTTCAACCACCGGTGGGTCCAGTTGATCATCCCGAACAATGCCTTGGCCATCAGTGGCGTGGGGATGTCAGCGCGGAAGGTTCCCTCGGCTACAAGGTCGTCAAGCAAGTCGGAGACGATCTTCTCGAACCGCTTGGTCTTCCGGAGCATGTCTTTGGCCCAGGGCGTCGACTGGAACTCGAGCTTCGCCATGTCTTCCTGGATGTACAGGTATACGTACGGGTAGTTGTTCTCGTACGACAGCAGCTGGAGTTCGACCAGGTGGCGGAGTTTCTCGGCGGGGGATAGATCGAGTGCCAGCACAGCTTCCGCAGCCTTGATGTTCTCGTCGAGGACGCCGCTGACCACATCGTGGAAAAGCGCCTGAAAGAGCTCCTTCTTGCTGGCGAAGTAGTAGTAGATTGACGCGCGGTCGGTGCCGAACCGTTCCGCGATGTCGTTCAACGTTGCGGCTTCGTAGCCCTTCTCCTGGAACACGATGGCGGCATCCTGCAACAACTCGCGGCGTTTTGCCTGGTAGTTGGGACTGCTTTCGTTCTGCGCGCTACGCCGGCGCCGGCTCATCCCGCTGCTGGTAGTCACTGTGGTTCTGGGCACGTACGGAATGGTACGCGTTCCCCGCCCGAACCGCTATCAACGTTGACGTCAATCAACTTCAACGTTGACAGATCCTGTCCCGTCGCATAACGTCGGTACAACCACCGCTTCGGCTGCTATCGCTCCACACTAGTTCCATGAGTGAGGGTCCATGACGTACAACGACGACTGGTGCGAGGTGACACCCGTCGGAGACCTCTTGGTCCGCGGTGCCCACCGTCATCCTCATCGGGACCTAATCGTCTTTCCCGGCAACCGCTACACCTACGAAGAGGTCCTCGACCGTGCCACCCGTGTTGCCAGGGGCCTGCTCGCGCTCGGCGTGCAGCTCGGAGACCACGTCGGACTCCTCGCCCCGAACGGCATCGAATTCGTGGAGGGCTTCTTCGGCGCCGCCTTGATCGGCGGTATCGTGGTTCCGCTCAACGCCCGGCACAAGGCAGCCGAGCTCGCGTACATCATCGAGAATGCCGATCTCAAAGTGCTCCTCACGATGGCAGGAACCGATGAGTACGTCGACTTCGTGGACCTTGTCCATGACGCTCTCCCGTCTTTGTCGGGGGCGGCGTCCACGTCACGGCTCGCGCTCCCCGAGGCCCCACTGTTGCGGGGCGCCGTGCTCATGCGGGGCGAGGGCAAGGCCGGCTTCATCGGTCGATCAGAGTTCGACCACCTGGCCGGACGTCAGACCTGCCATGACGTGCATCAACAGCGGCTGCGTGTGCGCGTCCGCGACACCGCGGCGATCCTCTATACATCCGGGACGACAGCACACCCCAAGGGCTGCATGCTCTCGCATGAGGCGTTGACTCGCGGTCCGGTCGATCGTGCCGCGAAGCGGCTGACGACCGATGGGCGTCATATCAGCTGGGCTGCTGGACCGCTCTTCCACATAGCAGCCCTCGCACCATTGCTGGGAGCCATTGGGGCGGGTGGTACGTACCTGACCGACATCTACTTCGAGCCCGGGCGGGCACTCGAGCTGATTGCACGCGAACGCCCCACGACCGCCTGGCCATGGTTCCCCGCCTCGATTCAGGCTCTGATGGATCATCCGACGTTCGATGCCGGGGCTTTCGCCTCCTTGCGCTATCTGTTTCTGATCGGGCCGCGCGTTCTCATCGAGCAGGTGCAGCGAATGTTTCCGGCCGCCGAGTTGGTGGCGGCCTGTGGGATGACGGAAACCGCGGGCATCTACGCCCTGAGCGAGCGGTCGGAGACCATCGCCGACCGATCTGGAGCGCAGGGAAAGCCGGCGCCGGGGATCGAGGTACGCATCATCGACCCTGATACCGGCGCCGAGCAGCCCATCGACGTGCCCGGGGAGATCCTGGTGCGTGGCTACTGTGTCACCGAGGGCTACTACAAGGATCCGGTCAAGACCGCCGAGGCACTCGACGCAGGCCGATGGCTCCACACCGGCGACCTGTACAGCCGCAGGGAGTCCGGCTGTCTGGTCTTCCACGGACGGCTCAAGGACATGCTCAAAGTAGGTGGAGAGAACGTCGCCGCCATCGAGGTCGAAGCGTTACTCTGCGAGCATCCTGCCGTGAAAACCGCCGCTGTCATCGGATGCCCCGATGAGCGGCTCGACGAGGTTCCAGTGGCATTTGTCGAGATCCGAGCGGGTCACACCCTCCGAGCGGATGACCTGATCGAGTTCTGTCAGGGAAGGATCAGCAATTTCAAGATACCCCGCGCTGTGTACTTCCTTTGCCCCCACGAGTGGCCGATGTCCGCAACCAAGATCAACAAGCGTCAACTGCAGGTCCGTCTCGCGGAACTGACAACCGAAATGGATGCATTGTAGGAGGACTGCATCAAACTTCAGCTCAACGCTGGCGATCATTCATACTATCCAGCGGAGCGTCTCTCACGTTTCGGCGCCGTCTCACTATGTTCCGACGTATTCGGTTGAAGGACACTAACGTCGCAGCGAACCGGTTGGGGCATGGAAGTCGGCGAGACACTCGTATGCGATGGATCCTCTCCCGCCCAGAGCATTTCCGCGCTCGCCGTCAACTCCGCGGTGCCGTGGAAGACGGGCGCCCTGTCAGTAGTGACGGAGGAACTCGCCTTTCCGGCCACTGACACGATGCACGAGCACCGCTATCTTCCGGACCGGCGTCGCAACTATAGACTCCCGTCGACCTCGGTTTTTGACGAAGGGCAGCGTGGTGCACCGCTCGCGGTGGTTTGCTCACCCCTGTAGCCGCGCCGCACACACACCTCGGATCGCTGCGCGCGTTTTCTCGGAGGTGATGGATCGGTCCGCATCGAGTATCCGTGCGAGCCTGTTGAAGTAGGTCGGTGCGTCCATACCGAACTCCTCGAAAATCAGTCTGCTCGCGCCTCCGCCGAAAGGATGCCAGCGCAGCGCGAATTCCAGCATCGGACGTTGGAAACGGTCATTGGCGTCTGCGAGCACGTGCGATCTCCGATTCTTCGCGATGTGTTCCGTATTCGAGAAGCGTCTACTCGGGAGCGCCGTTTTAGTCTGGCGCGGTGAAGGATTGATGTTCCGGCGAGCGAGCGTCTCGAGCCAGCGCTCGGATACTGCGCCCATCTCTGTCGAGGGCCGCGATCAGCTCTTCTTTCGACGCGAAGGTGGTCTGGCCGCGGATCCAGTGGTCCAGCTGCACGGTGATCTCACGACCATACAGATCTTCCTGGAAGTCGAGTAGATGCGCCTCCAGTAGTCGTGGTCCCACGCGCCCATAGAACGTAGATCGTCGCCCGATCGACAAGGCCGACATCACAGATCGTCCATCGGGGAGAACACAACGACCAGCCCACACTCCATCGACGAGTCCCGTGTAGGCGTCCTCGTCGACCACCAGATTGGCCGTCGGGAAGCCCAACTCGCGGCCTCGCTGATCACCGTGTATGACCACGCCGCGCACGGAATGAATCGACGTCGAGGTCGATCCAATTGGCGATTTCGTTGTGGGGGCCGCCGCAGGATCGCTGGCCGGATCCAGCACGGCAGCGATCCCGAGATCGCACAGAGCGACGTGGAGATCTGCTGGTGATGCGAGCAGGCGGGGCGCAGTAATCCCCAATTCGCGAAGGATCTGCGCGATATCGGCATTTCTGCCTACCCGCTTGCAGTCACGCTCGTCTGGCGTGAGTGTGAAGGAGTCAATGTTGTTGATGTTCCGCTCGACAACAATTGCGCCGCCACCGTGGCTGGCAACGAACGCGAACATGTCTTGCAGGCCCTGGTCGGCGGGGGATGCGTGGGGCGCGTAGTTGGACTCTCGGTGTACATGCACCAGAGAGGTGTCGATGGTGTGCGGTTCTCCGATTCGGTAGGCGACATAGTCGGACCCGGTGGCATCACTGTGGAAGCCAGACGTGCGGAGATCGCCGTACGGTCCAGCGTGGGTCACCGTGAAGGTGGTACGAACATGCAGTTCAACGGCTCGACGATAGAGAATGAGATCGTCGGCGGTCACCCAGTTCAGTTGGTGAACCTTGGCAAACTGACGGCACTCGTGTGCGCGCGCATTCTGAGTGGGGTCCTTCTCTGAGACCAACGCCGCGAATGCGCCCACCTGCCGAAGTCCTGCCGCCCGATTGAGGTCGGTGATCACTTCGGCTGGGCCCGGATAGGCGAGAACACCACCGTCGTCTACGCAATGCGGAATGATATGGCCTGGTCGGGTGAATTGGCGGGCTGTGCTCGCGGGGCTGGCCAGCTGCCGAAGAGTGTGCGCTCGATCTGACGCTGAGATTCCGGTGTCGACGCCATCGATTGCGTCGACCGCCACCGCATACCAACCACCGGATTGCTGACGGTCCGTTCCCGCCATGGGTGGGAAGTCGAGACGGGTGCATTCACGTCGTGTGACGGCAGCGCAGATGAAGCCGGAGCTGTGCTGGACGAGGAACGCGACGGAAGCCGGCGATGCCTTCTCCGCTGCAAGAAGTAGATATCCATCGGGATCACCGGTCGGGCCGGGCGCAAGCACGATGGGCCTGCCGGCAGCGAGGTCGGAGAGGCTCTGTTGTACCCGCGTCATCGAACTGGCCATATCAGTGGATCTCCATTCTGTTTCTGCCAGCGGTAGAAGGAAATATCGGTGACTGTGTCACTGCCGAACCAATGCGCGGATTCCTTCTGTGACAAGGATCGCAACCCTTCCGGATTGAGTCAACATCAACGTAGATGTTTTGATGGGCTAGCGGGTTGGAAGCCGTGGGGATCCGAGCTGCCATTCAGAAGAGGGTGCGTGCTCGTCAAAATGGCCGGGGCGGTCGCTGAGGAGTCGGAGATTGCATTCCCATCTCGCCGTCGCGGGCCTGGTCTGCTCATCTTGGTCGGAGCGAAAGATTGGGGTGGCACGCTTATGTGATGCCAGACCATGCGACGCGAGCGTTCTTCGCATCCATGAGTCAACGATCGTAGTGACTACGTGGTCAACCTGAGCCCCTCGCCGAAGAACTCGGCGACTATCGTCTCATTGCCGCAGTCTCACAAGGCCCCCGCATAAAAGGTAGTAGGGGCGCTCCGCACAGGCGGTGCGCTTCAGCATGAGGCGGCCCACCGAGGTCGCCGGAAACAGAAGGATGCGAACTGTGGAAATTCAGGGAACCGCCGCACTGGTCACCGGAGCCGCCTCGGGCCTCGGTGCCGCCACCGCCAAGCGTCTCGCCGACGCCGGAGCCACCGTGTTCGGACTGGACCTGCAGCAGTCCATCGAACGGGC
>NZ_JBHUSF010000279.1:0-12461 GCF_042673295.1 Rhodococcus sp. NPDC057014 | reverse complement strand
CGTTCCTGATCGACAAGCAGCGCGGTGGGTTCCCGGCGGGGATCAGCGGGACGAAGATCCGCAAGATCGGGTACTTCGGGTGGAGTACCTGGGAGTTGTCGTTCGACAATTTCCGGGTCCCGGCGTCCGCGATGCTCGGGGAGGAGGGCAAGGGTTTCTACCTGGCGGTGTCCGGGTTGGAGGTGGGGCGGGCGCATACCGCGGCGCGGGCGATCGGGTTGGCGCGGGGCGCGTTGGAGGATTCGATCGCGTATCTGCACACGCGCCGGCAGTTCGGGCGCGAGTTGGCGGATTTTCAGCATCTGCGGTTCAAGGTTGCGGCGATGGCCGCCGATATCGAGGCGGCGCGGCAGTTGATGTATGCGGTGGCCACCGATATCGATACCGGTCGGCGGTGTTCGTTGGAGGCGTCGATGTGCAAGTTGGTGGCGACGGAGATGGCGGAGCGGGTGACCAGTGAGGCGGTGCAGATCCACGGCGGCGCCGGGTACACCACCGATTTCCAGGTGGAGCGGCACTGGCGGGATGCCCGGTTGACGAAGATCTTCGAGGGCACCAGCGAGATCCAGATGCGGATCATCTCCGACGAACTGCTGGGCACCGCAAGGTAATTGCCTGGATTCACGGCCCGCGTCGAAGCCGGTTGAACGACTGTCGCATCCACCGGCCACTTCCCGCGTCGCACGTGATCAGGCCGACACGGGCCGGGACCCGCCGAACATGGCGTGGGTCCCGGCCACACCGACTGCTACTTGCCGCGCAGACCGATCGGGTTGCCGTCTGCGTCGGCAAGCACGCACACCCGCGCCTCCGGCGCGACCTGGCGCGGAGCGCTGCGCTCGGTCGCACCCGCTGCGAGCAGGGTCGCACGGGCCGCATCGAGATCCTCGACATCGGCGAAGGCCACCGGTCCCCCGCCCTCTTCGCCCGGGTTGAGGGCGACCTCGAAGCCGTCGACGTTGTATCCGACGTAGTAGGGCTGGTCGGTGTGCGGTTCGCCGAGCAGCGCGGTGTAGACGGCCTTCGCGGCATCCAGATCGGACACCGGAATCACCAGGCTGCGGATCGTGGCACTCATACTTGTCTCCTCAGGGTCCGGCGGTCACATCGGTAACCGCTCGGTGTCCACGCTAGGGGCAGCCCGGGGACCGGCGCTTCTTTATTCCTGATCAGTCCGCGGCATGTTTCGTCCGGTGCCGTCGAACCGCGAGCCGACCAGTGAAGCGACCTCGTCCGCGTGCTCATCGAGATAGAAGTGGCCGCCGGAGAATTCACAGGTCTCGAAGGATCCGGACGTGAATTCGCTCCAGGGCCGGATGTCGGTGTCCGTCACCGACGGGTCGGAATCGCCGCGAAGAGCAACGATCGGGCATGACACGTCCTGTCCGGCCTTGTACCGATACGTCTCGACGGCCTTGTAATCGTTACGCACGCTCGGTAGGACCATCTCTGCCAGGTCTGGGTTCTCGACCAGAACCTGCACCACATTCGACTCCGGACCGCCGAGCCGGCGCATGTCGTCGAGCAAGGCCCGATCGCTTGCCAAGTGCAGCGTTGTCGGCTGGACGACACTCGGTGCCGTTCGGCCGGAGACGAACAAGGCGGCGAGCGCGTGACCTCGTTGCTCGAACCGCCGCGCCGCCTCGAACGCGACCGTGGCACCCATGCTGTGACCGAAGACCGCGAGGGGCCTGCCCGCATGCGGAGTCGACTCGCGCACAACCCGCTCGGCAATCGCGCCGATGTCGGGCATCATCGCCTCGCCGAGGCGATCCTGGCGACCCGGATACTGCACCGCCAGCAACTCGATCCGCGGGAAAAGCGCGTCGGCCAACTGTCGATAGGCACTCGCGGTGCCACCACCGTGCGGAAAGCACAGCAACATTCCGGATGCGCTCGGGGAGGGTCGGAAACACCTGATCCACATCTTCTCTCACCACTCCCCGTTGTCGAGACGACGGTGGGACGGTGTTCACAGTAGCGCGTCTCGTGGTCGATCGGCGAGCGGTGCCGGGCAGCCGATGTCCCCGGCTCCTCAGATTGCGGGCTGGAAGAGTTCGATCAGATTGCCGGCCGGGTCGGCGATCAGGATCTGACGCCCACCCGGACCGGCGACCACATCGCTGCGGAACGCGACGCCGGCATCACGCAGGCGGGCCGCTTCGGCGTCGAGGTCGCCGACGATGAGGTGAATACGGTTTCGGCCCGCACCGGCGTTGTCGACCGGGGTTGCGCGAGCCCCCGAACTGGCCGGGCCCGACAGCAAGAGCCTCAGCGAGCCGCGTATCACGTCGGCGAAGGCCGGGGCAGGATTTGTGTGCAGAGTGAAGCCGAGGTGGCTGGTGTAGAAGTCGATGGCTGCGGACACATCGTCGACCAGGTAGCGGACGCTGACGTAGTCGTCGCGTGGGGTCGTCATCGCAAGCTCCTTTTCACTTTTCGGTGGTGAGGTTCGGCATCAGGTACCGGATGCGGGTGTCGATGTCGGCGGCGGTCGCCTGGAAGGCCGGGTACGTGTCCTCGTCGGTGCCGCCTGCTTCCGACGGGTCAGGGATGCTCCAGTGGATCCAGTGCGTGCCCTCACCGAACTCCGGACAGACTTCACGGGCCTTGTCGCACAAGGTGATTACGGTGTCGAACCGCTGGCCTTCGAGTGCGTCGACGTGGCGGGGATCCTGACCGGAGATGTCGATCCCGAACTGTTCTCGCAGCACCCGCACCGCATTCGGGTGCATTATCGGCCTAGGGCGGATGCCGGCACTGCGTGCTTCGACTCGGCCGTCGGTGCGCTGCAGCAGCAGAGCTTCCGCGATCACGGAACGGGCACTGTTACCGGTGCACACGAACAGCACCGACGCAGGTGCCTGCGAATCGAACTGCGGGGCGGTGGGAATCAACCCGAGCGCCGGGTGCAGCGCGGCGCCCGCGCCGGTCAGCATCTCGGCACAGCAGTCCAGATCCAGGTGGTAGTAGCTGTCGCGGCCGTCGAAGCTGCTGCGGGTAGCCCTCACCAGCCCGCCGTCGCGCAGCAGGCGCAGGTGGTAGGAGATGAGGTTCTGCGACTCGTCCAGCAGTGTCACCATCTCCCGAACCCGGAAGTCGCCGCCGGACAGCGCCGCCAACAGCTGCCACCGCAACGGATGAGCAGCCAGCTGCACGAACGACGGGACTGGTTGACGCACCAACACCACAACACCAGGCTACCACCATATACATCAAATCAGTTTGATGTATATGGTGGGATTCGTCGAGCTTCGGAAATGTCGAGACCGAATGCCTCGCGGGTGATGTGGTCGCGTTCCGGGCCGCCGCGCACACCGGTGTCGAGAGGCATTGCGATTTCATTGTTCAATGTCGCTGTGGCATGGTCCTGCTTCAACCTTGGGGTCGGTTATCGGGTGCTGGGAGCGCCGGTCGGACGAGGTGCCCGAAGCCGCACTGCGGTCTCGTGCGGCGGGCACGATCACGGTGAGCACGACGGCCAGCGCAAGCAAGAGCAGAACGCTGCTGCCGGTGAGGGCGGCGCCGACGTGGTCGGTCACCGCTGCCGGCCCGTCGAGGGTGCCGCCTACATTGGCCGAGATGGCGACGAGGACGCCCAGCCCGAGTGCCATTCCGAGTTGGTGGGCGGTGTTGACCAGGCCGGATGCCGCGCCGGCGTCCGCCGAATCCACATCGGCGATTCCTGATTTCGTCAGCGGCCCGAACGCCAGGCCTTGCCCGGCGCCCACCAGGACCATCGGCAGCGCAACGTCCACGACGTATGTATCGAGGGCGTCGATGCGGCTCAGCCATGCCATGCCGGCCAGGGTGAGCGCCGTCCCGCTAGCAAGGAGAGTCCCGTTCGACAGCCGGGCGCTCAGCCGGGGCACCGCGAGTGCGACGGCGAAGTTGACGAGGGTCATCGGCAGGAAGGCGAGGCCGGCTTGTAGTGGGGAGAAGCCGAACCCGTCCTGGAGCAGTTGGGTGGTGAAGTAGAAGAAACCGATCATCGCTCCGAGGTAGAGCAGCCGAGCGGTGTAAGCGCCCGTGCGCTCACGACTGCGGAACAACCGCAGCGGCAGGATCGGCTGCGGCACCCGGCCCTCGTGGACGACCAGCGCGACCAGCAGGATGGCCCCGATTACCAGAGCAGCCTGGACCCGTGCCGATCCCCATCCAGCGTCGGCGGATTCGATGATCCCGAAGATGACGGCACCCATGCCGAGTGTGGCAGGGAGCGCACCGATCACGTCGAACTGTCTGGTTTGCCGTGGTGTTTCCACGAGCACCGTGCCGGACCACACGATCAATGCGACCGCGATCGGGACGTTGACCAGGAACGCCGCTCGCCAGGAGATCCACTCGGTGAGCGCACCCCCGACGAGGAGACCGAGACTGGCGCCGATACCGGCCGTTGCGGCGTACCAGGCGATCGCTCGAGTGCGGGCCTCGCCGTCGAAGTACGTCGTTATCAACGCCAAGGACGTCGGTGCGACGATCGCCGCACCGATTCCCTGCACCGCGCGGGAGGCGATCATCCACCAGCCCTCCGGCGCGAGCCCGACGAGCAGGGAAGCGGTACCGAAGATCGCGAGCCCGATCCTGAACAGTCGGCGCCGCCCGACGATGTCCCCCGCACGGGCGGCCAACAGGAGCAGGCCGCCGAAGACCAACGTATAGGCGTCCTGCACCCACGACAGCGCGATCGGCGACAGGTCGAGTCCGGATCGGATGCTCGGCAACCCGGTGAAGATCACCGAATTGTCCAGTAGCACCATGAAATAGCTGACCAGAATGATTCCCAGAACCGCGGTCTGTTTGGCCGAAGCCCGACCGGAAACCTCGGTGGTCACGGCCGAACCGCGACCTTGAGCGCTTCCCGGGCATCCATCGCCGCGTAACCCTGCGGTGTCTGATCCAGGCCGACGGTCCGGTCGAACACCTTTCCCGGCTGCACGGTGCCGTCGAGGACTGCCGGAAGTAGCTGCTCGATGTACGCGCGTACCGGTGCCGGACCACCGGTAAGAGTGACATTCGGTCCGAACAGGCTCCCGAACCCGACCGGCGCGTCCTGGTACTGAGGCACCCCCACCCGGCTAATCACTCCGCCCGCGCGGACGACGCCCACGGCCTGGTCGTAGGCGGGCCGGTGACCGACCGCCTCGAGGACGATCGCGCTGCCGAGTCCGCCGGTCAGCGCACGAACCTTCGCGATCCCCTCCTCGCCGCGCTCGGCGACCACATCGGTTGCACCGAATTCGCGGCCGAGATCGGTCCGCACCCGATGCCGACCCATCAGCACGATCTGCTCGGCGCCGAGTTGACGAGCCGACAGCACGGCCAACAATCCCACCGCCCCGTCACCGATCACGGTCACGACACTGCCCTCGCCGACGCCTCCGCGGACCGCGGCGTGCCAGCCGGTGCCGTACACGTCAGACAGCGTCAACAGGGAGTTGAGCAGTCCATCGTCGGCATCCTCGCCGACCGGCGCCTTGGCCAGCGTGCCGTCGGCCAGCGGCACGCGGACTGCTTCGGCCTGACCGCCTGCCGTACCCAGCGCGGCGTCGTTCCAGAACCCGCCGCGCACGCACGAGGTCTGCAG
Organism: Rhodococcus sp. NPDC057014; assembly: GCF_042673295.1. Taxonomy (NCBI): domain Bacteria; kingdom Bacillati; phylum Actinomycetota; class Actinomycetes; order Mycobacteriales; family Nocardiaceae; genus Rhodococcus; species Rhodococcus sp. NPDC057014. The sequence goes on along the minus strand of NZ_JBHUSF010000279.1, from coordinate 6,874 downwards.
ACCCTGTGAACAGAACACACAGGTGCCACACGACACCGCGAACGGCGCGATGACGAAGTCACCGACCCGCAGCGTCCTCACGTCCGATCCGACCGCTTCGACGACGCCGATGAACTCGTGCCCCATCGACGTGCCCGCAGGGTCGACGCCCATGGAGTGGTAGGGATGCAGGTCACTGCCACACACGCAGGCCCGCACGATCCGTACGAGAGCGTCGGTGGACGATTGGATGGTGTGATCAGGAACATCGATGACGCGGACATCGCCCGCTCCGAACATGTACGTCGCTTTCATGTCACCCAGTCGACCTCCATTCCGGCCGCCCGGGGAGTCACGGATGTTCCGGGTACTGCCAGTACCTCCCACACCGTGCGGTTACTACCTACCGTGGACTCATGAGTTCGATCGACCTGCGCACCGAAATCCGCGAGTTCCTCGGCACGCGGCGCGCACGCATCACCCCCGAGCAGAGCGGACTCCCCGTCTACGGGGGCAACCGCCGAGTCAAAGGCCTGCGCCGCGAAGAGGTCGCCATGCTCGCCGGCGTCTCGGTCGACTACTACGTCCGCATGGAACGCGGCAACCTTTCCGGCGCTTCCGACAGCGTTCTGGATTCCCTCGCCGGCGCCCTGCAACTCGACGACGCCGAACGCGATCACCTCTTCGCCCTCGCACGCCAATCGCGAGCAAGCAGTACTCGTCGCCCCCGCACCCCGCCGATGACGGTTCGTCCGGCGATCCAGCAAATACTCGACGCCACCACCGACGCACCGGCGTGGATCCGCAACGGCCGCCACGACATCCTCGCGATGAACGACCTCGCCCGGGCCCTGTACTCCCCCGTGCTCGCCGACCCTCGCCGTCCGGCCAATACCACCCGATTCGTCTACCTCCATCCGCGGGAAGCTGAAGAGTTCTTCGTCGACTACGACACGATCGCCAAGGACGCCGCCGCCATGCTCCGACTCGAAGCCGGCCGCAACCCCCACGACAAAGCGCTCATCGCACTGATCGGGGAACTGTCGACCCAGAGCGAACTGTTCCGCCAACGCTGGGCATCACAAGACGTGCGGTTCCACCGCAGCGGTCGAAAACGACTGCGCCACCCTGCCGTCGGTCAACTCGACCTCGACTTCGAAGCACTCGAACTGCCCTCGGAACCGGGCCTCCAACTCAACATCTACACCGCCGCCGCCGGCACACCCACCGCCGACGCCTTCAAGCTCCTCGCGTCCTGGGCCGCCAGCCGGGAAATACTCGACACCGAACAAGACACTTCCCGCCGTCCTCGGTGACCTCGAACGTCGGGGTGACCGTCGCCGAGATCTCTACCGACCCGAAACGCGAGGTGGTCCGGCCCGCAGTCGGTCCCGCATCTGCCCGGCGCGCCGACCGAACGGGTACATATTCTCCAGCCACCACGACGCACCCACTTCGACCCATTCCGACACCGCAGCAACATCGTTGGGGCCGGACGTCGAGCCGCTCGCCACGTACGCGAAATCGTCCTCCCGCCCGATCGCGTGCCGCCCGCTCGAACGGCGCCGGGTTCGCCCAGAACCTGCGGCCGCCGACGCGCCAGCGGCGTCACCACCGTCCCCAGCAACACATGCGAGGTCGCGGTCGCCGCGACGGCCAGGCACGTCCACGACGACCGTCAGCGGTTCGGACCACTCCGTGAACGGTGGCAGCGTCACTCGATAACGCATCAGGTCAACCTACTGACCGGACGCCGCAATCGCACGGGACTTCGTCGTGAACTTCTGATCAATACCGAGATTCTGTGCGCCCCCGTCGTTACGCTTCGCATACTTCTTCACCTCTGTTTGAAGCACTCTGAATGGGGTCGGCATGACGGACATCAGCACATCTCGCGTTGGGTATAAGTGGTTCACTCGCAGTGTCGCGGTCGCGGGAATCGCAGCGCTCGCCATGGTCATGGGCAACGGCACGGCGTCGGCCGGCGTGGACAATTCCAGCTCTGTCATCGACGCCGCCGGTAACCGGATCGAAGTTCTGCAGGGCGACACCTCGTACCAGGTCGTGCCGCCGCTCGACGGAGTACCCACCAGCGTGGAGTTCTTCCACAACGGCTATGCCGGGGTCAACATCACCGGGCCGGATGCGGCGGAATTCAAGGGCACACAACTCACCGTCGGCTACCAGATCGGTTACCCGATCGCGTTGGCGGGCGCGACGATCGTCCTGAACACACCCGGTCTCGGGTTTGCGATCGGCTCGAGCAACGGCATCGACCTGGGTCTCGTCCCGGACCTCACTCTGGGGCTCAACGCGGGCACCAGCGCCACACTCGCCGGCGACATCATTCCGTCGCAGGAACTCGATATCGACCTCGAGCCGGGCGGAATCACCACCGTCCCGATTCTGGAGGGTCAGGAGTTCGACGGACCGGCGGCCTCGGTGAGGATGCAGGGCGTCCACGGTTCGATCTCCGGCGCCCTCGGTGCGGTCACGATCCGCCCCTACGCCATGGCAGTCACCGCGGACGGCGACACGGTCATGACTTACGGTGTGCCGCAGAAGCTCAACTAGTTCACTCCGGCACGGAACGACGATGTGCAGGCCGGCGCGACCCAGTCGTGCCGGCCTGTCCTCGCGCGGTGACGCGAACCACAATCTAACTGAGACGTGTTCGGAAAGAACAGAATTCGTGATTGTTCGGCCGATGCATCCGAGTAGCATTCAGGGTGTGCTGCTGCAAGTTCGATGCAACCGATCCAGCGGCATGTCGGCCCCCGCTCACTGCCCTCGAAAAGCGGTGGCGGGGGCGCGTCGCGTGCACTGCCCCTGTCGAGACCCACTGTGCGCATGCCGAGCACTTCCGCCACCAACGTGCTACTCGCCGAGAGACATCGCCCGTCGGCGGACGTAATGCGCGGCTCTACGGCGCAACCGGGTAGTGGCTGCTGACCGCGACCCGGTTCCAGGCATTCATCACCGTCGCGAGCCAGCTGATCGCGGACACCTGCTCGTCTGTGAGGGAGCCGTCGTCCCAGGTGCGCCGTTCCGGAACGGCGAGAGCGGTGACCTGTTCGGCGAGAGCGAGCGCGGCGCGTTCCTGGTCGCTGAAGTACTGCGCCTCCCACCACGCCGCGACGACCGCGAGCCGATCCGTCGTCTCCCCCTTTGCGAGGGCATCGCGCGTGTGCATGCGAAGGCAGAAGGCACAGCCGTTGAGTTGCGAGACGCGAATCTTCACCAACTCCACCAGGAGCGGGTCCACTCCCGCCGATTCCAGTGCAGCCTTCACGTCCGCGTCCAGCTTCATCAGGCTCTTGTACACAGATGGGTGCTGCTTGCTGAGATTCACGCCGGTCATGATGTCCCCTTCGTCCAAGCGTCGTCATCGCACGCTGCTTTGCAGTGCGTCCCGGTCACGCAGACCAGGCCGATTCCATGATCCGCTCCACCATGCTCACGCGACGGAAACCCGGAACGAAATGTTCGAGCACGTCGGCATTGACGGTGCCGTAGGTCGTGTCCGGCCGGTAACTGAGCCCGTCGACGAAGGCACGCAGAAAGTCGATCTTGAAATCGCCGCGCGGATGAACGGCGGTGATCTCCTCCACCTGCCCCGGATCCAGCTGGTCCAGACCCGATCCGACCACATCGGTGAGGACACCGAAGTTGGTGGCAGCAACCTCGTCTCCCATCCGGCCCGGAATCCCGGGCGTGGTGTGCAACGCGATCGCCGTCCAGACCACCTCGGCAGCAGCACCGGAGAATCCCCGCTCGAGCAGGAACCGGCGAGCGTGATCGGCGCCGTCGAGCTCGAACCGCTGCTCGACATCCGAGAACGGGCGCAGCAGACCCGTGTCATGAAACAGCGCAGACAGGTACAGCAGCTCCGGGTCCGGCCGCAGGCCGAGCTCACGGCCTCGGAGCGTGCTGAAGAGGAACACCCGCCGCGAGTGATGGAAGATCAGCGGGTTCGTCGTGTCCCGGATGAGGCGTGTCGCCTCCGCCGCCGCCGGCGTCTCGGGAATTTCCACTCCTGCGATGATCTCGGACATGGGTCCTGCCCTTCCCGATGTCGATGTTGTAGAACGGACGGTGTGCCCGTCCCCTCACGATGCCGAACATCCCGGACCAGCGCCGCCCCGTTCCGGCCATGAAGCACCCGAATCCGGACAGGCGGTAAACGTGGACAGCAGCCCCCACCCGCATCGGGTCGCGATCCTCGTCTACGACGGCGTGAAACTGCTCGACGTCGCCGGCCCCGCCGAGGTGTTCGCTGAAGCGAATCGCTGCGGCGCCGACTACCGGATCGTGCTGCTGTCACCGACCGGCGCCGACGTGGGCTCGTCGATCGGCATCCACCTCTCCGTCGACGGCGACGCCGAATCGGAACCCGCCCCCGACACCTTCCTCGTCGCCGGCGGCGACATCTACCCCCGAACCGCCATCGCCCGCGACCTGATCGACGCCACGAACGCTCTCGCCACGCGAGCCGCCCGGGTCGGGTCCATCTGCACCGGGGCGTTCGTCCTCGCCGCGGCCGGACTGCTGGACGGCAAACGCGCCACAACACACTGGAAAGTCGCACACCAACTCGCAGCCCGGCACCCCACTACGCATGTCGAACCCGATTCGATCTACGTTCGCGACGGCACCACCTACACCTCCGCCGGTGTCAGCGCCGGCATCGACCTGGCACTGGCACTGGTCGAAGAAGACCACGGCCCCGAGCTGACCCGCGACGTAGCCCGACACCTGGTGGTCTACCTGCAGCGCGCCGGCGGACAATCACAATTCTCCGCCCCACTCCAGGGCCCACCACCACGAACACCGGCCCTGCGCCGCATCGTGGACCTGGTGACAGCAGACCCCGCCGGGAACCACTCCCTCACCGAACTCGCCACACACCTCAACGTCAGTGCCCGGCACCTCACACGCCTGTTCCGAACCGAACTGTCGACCACCCCGGCCCGCTACGTCGAACTGATCCGCTTCGACCTGGCAAAGGCCCTCCTCGACCAGGGACACAACGCAACACAGGCAGCATCACTCGCCGGGTTCCCCAGTTACGAAAGTCTCCGACGAGTCTTCGTGCGAGAGCTGTCGATGTCACCGACCGTCTACCAACGCCGCTTCGGCACCGCACACCGCGCCGACGCAGAGTAGCTCGACGCAGACTTGGCGTGGTTGCAGGCTGGGGTTGATTTCGACGTCGTACAGGGTGGCGGGATGACCACCCTGTGGGTGTTACCACCGGCCCGCTCCCGGAGCAGAGTTGGTCTCGTTCGCACGACGCGAACGTCACCCAACAGGCAGGAGCAACACAATGACCTCGATCAAGACCCGCACCGCCGTCGCAGCCGCAGCGGGCGTCGCCGTAGGACTGGGAGTGTTGATGGCGCAGGGTGCCATCGCTGGTGCCGCACCCGCCGAGGGGGTCGCTCCACACGCGGTTTCCCCGTACACCGTCCAGGTGCGAGACCGCATCGGATGCGCCGACGCCTGGCCCATGGTCGCCTGCGATGCCCCGGACGAGGACCGGCCCCCGCAGGTCACCCTGGTCGAGCCCGGCACCACACTGACCCAGCCGGGCGGCACCGATCTCTTCGGATCCTCGAGCGCCCAGTTCCACCCGGCGAACTATCCCCTCGAGCCCGACGACGGCGTGATCTCCCATTCGCTCGATCCCGACATGCCCTGGATGTGAACCCACTATCGCGGAGAGGTGGGCGACGACAGCCGGGACAGTCTGGCCGACCTTGAATCCACCTCGTCGAACACAACGGTCCCGGCCGACCGGGATCGACAACCTGCACCGCGTCGAATGATAGATTCCCACTATGCGGAGCGAACGCTCCGCTTCGTTGGGAGTATTCATGAAAACCGCTTCGCCGCGGACGCACTATCAATTGACATTTTCCGTTCTCACTATCGGTGTCGGCGCCTTTGCTCTTCTGCAGTCACTGGTGATTCCGGTGCTGCCGACCCTCGAGTCGGCGCTCGGCACGAACCAGGCCGACGTCACGTGGGTGCTGACTGCCTACCTGTTGTCGGCATCGATCTCCACCCCTGTCATGGGACGCCTCGGCGACATGCACGGGAAGAAGCGCGTGTTCGTCATTGCACTCACCGCACTGGCGGTGGGGTCCCTGCTCGCCGCCGTCGCCACGTCTCTGCCGGTGATGATCGCGGCTCGGGTGATCCAAGGCATCGGCGGGGGTGTGCTGCCGTTGGCGTTCGGCATCATCCGCGACGAGTTCCCCGAGGAGAAGGTGACAGGAGCCGTTGGCACCATCGCCGCACTCACCGCTGTCGGTGCAGGTCTCGGCATCGTCCTCGCCGGCCCCATCGTGACCGTACTCAGTTACCACTGGCTGTTCTGGATTCCACTGATCATGGTCGCCGCGGCGGGGGTGGCCGCGCAGCTCCTGATCCCCGACTCCCCCGTGCACACCGCCGGCAAGATCAACTGGCTCACTGCGCTGCTGCTCTCCGGGTGGCTCGTCGCACTACTGCTCGGTGTGAGTCAGGCGCCCGCATGGGGTTGGGGCTCACCGATCACCATCGGGCTTCTGGTGGCGGCCGCGGTCATCGTCGTGACCTGGGTGGTCGCCGAAGCGCGCTCCGCCAACCCGCTGATCGACATGCGGATGATGCGCATCCGCAGCGTCTGGGCGGCCAACCTGCTGGCCCTGCTGATGGGAGTCGGCATGTATGCCGCATTCGGCTTCCTGCCGCAATTCCTGCAGACGCCCACGTCCGCCGGATACGGCTTCGGCGCTTCGGTCACCGAGTCGGGTCTGATGCTGCTGCCCCTGAGCGTGGGAATGTTCCTGCTCGGACTCGCCTCGGGCCGCCTGGCGGCTCGACTGGGTTCGAAAGTGCTGCTCATCGC